>JALTHG010000064.1 GCA_027004715.1 Deltaproteobacteria bacterium | reverse complement strand
TGCCGAACAAGATGATTCCTTTTATAATTTCAGTAGATTATCGTTAATATAATGCCAAAAAATATTCACCTAAATAGTGACAGTTCCCAACAGCAGAGACGTTCGGCATTTGAAGCCACAAGGGGCTCGCAATTTCACCGAATTTGCTGCGTTGTCGGGCACTTGAATGACCATAGTACGTCTGCGTACCCTCTCCTTGCACCTCCGGCAAACTTGCAAGCTGCATAATCTGGGATAATAACTCACTGGAGCCGGCATTCGGGCTTGAACCGAAGACCTGCTGATTACGAATCAGCTGCTCTACCACTGAGCTATGCCGGCTATTCAATACTTTAAATGGCCTCTGCCACATCTACCTCATCTACCTGTTTTCTGATCTCTATCTTCTTTTCTCCTAATAAGACAGTAGCTAGCCAATCCATAGCAAAATCCAACATGGCAGAGTCGTCTTCAGAGATCTTCTTTACTCTCTCTTCTGGGACAACATATATGTTGAGGAACAGACTATCGAACACAAAACGACGAAACCGGTCTATATTGTAGCAAGCCATAAAGAATATCTGTAAACTCTTTTCAGAGATCTCTACAAAAGGCCCTAAGGATTTGCGTTTGAGGATCAGCTCAGACCAGCCTATATTTGCCTTATCATATGGAATAATGCCCTGGGTGTTGCGCCACTCTTTTACTGTGATCTCTCTGCCAAATTTATGCCCAAGGCAGTAATCTTCTTTTATTAGGGCAAAAAAACGTTTATTGGCAGCCAGGTCCTTGTTATGGAATATCCCTGCAGCTATAGGATAATATCTACAGGTCAGTGGACGATCTTCATAGATACTGCACCCTGAGTCTCCCAAAAATGGACAGGTATTCTCTCCGTCTTCCTGCATTTTTATAACAGGAACAGGAAGCTCTGTCTTATCAATATGCCCAAGGGTTGTATACTTATAGAGGAATTCGTCTGAAGACATATCCAGTCTGTGCTTCATGCGAATGATATCAAATGGAGTCAGTATAACGTGTGCATTCTTACAACACCTGGTAAAACAGGGCATATCCCTCGTACAGGTAAAGGTAAAGGTGCTGTCGAGCCCCAACTCAACAGGGACTATTATATTTTTTTTAGTTTTTGGCGCATACATAAATTTTCTCCTATATAAAATCTTGATCTGAAAAACGCAAATTAGGACCAAATACTATTATAATAGACTCCTTGAGATAGACAAGGAGATAGTAAGAGAGGACACTATTATGGAACTCAAAGACAAGGTGGCTATTGTCACAGGGGCCATAAAGGGCATAGGTCTTGCTGTAGCACTTGACCTCTCCCTCAAGGGAGTCAAATGTATCATGCCTTACTATGACTGGTTAGATAGTCTTGAAGATATGCACAGGCGTATGGATGAGACAGGTACTGAGTACTATGCCATGCAGGCTGACCTCACCTCGCTTGAAGACGTGAAGGAGGTAATTCGCAGTGCACAGGAACGCTTTGGACGACTCGATATCCTGATAAATAATATAGAGAGAGGTGGTTGGCCCATAGTCCATGGCCCTTACGTGCCAGAGCAATGGGAACTGGAATTTAAGACTACTGTCACTGCAAAATGGTATCTGTTCAGGGAGGCCCTGCCAATCCTGAAGTCCCAAGGTGGAGGAGTTGTGATCAACATCTCGTCTATTGCCGGGCTGGTAGGAAGGACTGGACCGGCCGGGCTGGTATTTAACGACTGCTACTCGCTGGCAAACAGGGGTATCCAGCTACTGACAGAGCTATGGGCAAGAGAGGGGGCACCTGAGGTACGAGTCAATGAACTCATGCTGGGTTTTGTTGAGACCAGGCATGGACCAGGTACCAGGGGCTGGGGCCTATTCAGTCCGCAAGAACGAGAGGCCATACTGGACCATACGCTTTTACGACGTATAGGGAGGCCTAAAGAGGTAGCAGAGACAATACACTTCTTGATTTCTGAGGCCAGTTTTATGACCGGAGCAGTTATACGTATGGATGGAGGTTATGTGTTGGGAGGCGACCAGGCGACCCATATACCCAAGGGAGTAGTTGCACCTGGAGAATCTACCTTTGGAGGCACTATCCCAAAGCCATAGGGCAAAAATTTTTACTCCTGCTGTCTTTTGCTCCACTGCTCACAGGAATTGACCTGCCTCTGCTGTAACTGTTCACATCCCTGCCAGGAGGGGAATGTGAACGGTTATACCATATAGTGGCGGAGAGGGTGGGATTCGAACCCACGGTACACCTTTCGGCATACACTCACTTAGCAGGCGAGCACCTTCAGCCTCTCGGTCACCTCTCCTGTTGCAACCGTCCAGGTCCCTGGCAGTGGCATTTTGAAAGGCACTGCTACATCGCCAGGGGAATGTGAATGATTACCTTTATAAAAATACCACCCTGTATCCAGGCATTTTAGACCATTTTTAAAAAATCAGGCCCTTCTGAGACAAATTTAATATATTTTCTATGGCATTAGATTGCAAGCCAAAAAATCTATTGAAAGTGAATAATTTCCTTTGACAAAACTCCAGGCCATAACTAAAAATACTTAATTGAAAAAGAAGCAGCCTGTAATCAGTTGCCAAAATGGGAGCTTCAACTTATTGATAGATTATGATGGATCTCTCTGATGAAAATAAGACACTAAGGGCCCTGTTCTATCCAAAGAATGTAGCAGTGATCGGGGCCTCAAGGACACCTGGAAAGGTGGGCCATGAGATATTAGCCAACCTGATCAATGGCGGTTTCAGGGGAGATATAGTCCCCATCAATCCGTCAGCAGACCATATCCTCGGACTCAAAT
>JALTHG010000063.1 GCA_027004715.1 Deltaproteobacteria bacterium | reverse complement strand
AGACCCAATAATGCCCTCATCTTCCAACTATCCTCTGAGAACAGGAGGCCAAGGGTCAAGGGGATTATCAGGTCCAGGTATTTACCATATCTGGTTGGCACAGGAAAGATACCCTTAATTCGGTCTCCCTCCATATTCAGAAAAAAGAAGCCCAGAGACACCGCTAATATGGCAGCAAGGGCCATAGACCAGGCAAGGTGCCGTATCGGTCTGCCATGGATGAGCTGCTGCCAGATAGAGTGATAGATAATCAACATGGGCACCAGGGTCTTTGAGAAGATATGCAGGCTATAGGGCATATCTATAGAAAAGATGGAAGATATGGCCATGACTGAACAATAGGACCACAGGGGATAGTCTAATGGAGAAGAGGTCCATTGCCCCTTCCAGACACGGCATAAGAGATCCAGGACCATGATCCCCAATAGCACAGTCTTTAATGGCGAGAGCTGGTGACCCAGGAGGGAATTGAATGGGAGAAAAAATACATATAGCAGGAGAGAATGCCAGGCCAGGAGACTGACTAGATCCAGATTATGTATGTCTTCAGATGGCCCTGGCACGTAGTCTCTCCTTTCTCTTGTGCCTGCCTGAGACCATTGTCCCTAGATATCCTGCTATATACCGTCTCACCTCTGCATCCTGCCATATCCCACTCTTCTTACTGTAATATATAAAAAAGCGGTAGATTTGGGACAGTGAGAGCACGTCAGAAAACGATACCAGTAATCTCCCCAGGTCTAGCATTCGGTCTTTTTCTGTAAGTCTCTGCCTCAATTTGGCGCCATCCAGGTCTACTATCCAGGGCCTCTCTATATCTCCGTCTGTCTCCAGGAGTATATTATTGGCCTTCAGGTCTCTGTGGCAGCACCCGGATGCATGGAATCTGGCTATAAAGTCTGCCATCCTTTCCAGTATCTCTGCCTGCCAGACCCTGTCTTCGATCCGTCTGGCCAAGAGGTCCCTTATCCGTTCTCCTGAGACATATTCAGTCAGCAGATAGCTACGCATCAATAGACCTGACCTGCGTTCCTCCAAGAGGGCCAGAGGGGCAGGCGTGTCTATTCCCATCTGGATGAGGTGCAGTGCTATCTTGAGGTTACGCCAAGGTCTTGAGACCTTGAACAGGGTCTCTACAGTGTGTAAGATCCCTCTCCTTTTATAATATTTCAAAAAGAAGGGCCTGCCACCTATCATGACCCGGCCGGCCTTGGTATGGGCAGAGTCCTTAAAGAGCAGATCAGATAGAGAAAGGAGGCCATCTGGATCTGACAGGGCACCAAAGAACTCGGGCATGCAGATATCCAGGTGTATGTGACACCTCAATGGACCCAGGTCTATATCTCGGAATGGGTGTATAGTGGTCACGGTCTGGGCCTCAGTGCCTCCTTGAATAGAGAGATAAGGGACCTGGTGTTACTGCCCAGGTCAAATTTCTCCATCACCTTTTTTCTCCCAGCATCTCCCATTTTAATGCATTCGTCAGGTGAATTTGCCAGGCGAGATATGGCACCTGCTAAGGCAGGGGCATCTCCAGGTGGTACCAATATTCCTGTCTTGCCGTGTTCAACTGCCTCGGGGATGGCAGATACAGTAGTCGAGATCACAGGGAGCCTCATGGCCATGGCCTCGAGTATGACATTTGGGATCCCATCTCGGCTCCTGTCACTTGCTATAATACAGGGAAGGACAAAGATATCTGCATCCTCAAGGAGTCTGGCTACCTCTGAGTGGGGTATGGCCCCAGTAAGTGTAACCACATCTTCAAGTCCCTTTTTGACAATCATGGCCTCCAGGTCTCTGCGATCGCGCCCCTCCCCAACGATAGTGGCCTTGACAGAGAGCCCTTGGTCTATCAAGAGAGAACAGGCCTCTATCAAAAAGGGAAAGCCCTTCTTCTCTCTCAGTCTCCCTACAGACAATATGCGGATGCTACGGCCTGTACGTCTTGCTCTGTCCGATCCAGGGCTAAATTGTTTGAAGTCTATGCCGTGATAGATCTTAAATATCTTGTCTGGACAGGACTGGGCATAGTGTTCTCTGAGATATCTGGCGTTATATCCTGTACAGGTCACACAGAAGGCTGCATCTGCTATTTTTTCTCTTATCTTCCAGTCTGACTTATAGATATCATTGGCATGGGCAGTAAAGCTATAACCAATACCTGCAAGGCAGGCAGCTACCCTTGCCGCAGAGGTAGACTGATAGGCATAGTGGGCATGGATATGAGAGATATCGTGTCTCTTTACCCAGTCTGCCAGGTAGACTGCCTGAAAAAAGTGATGCAGCTTGCGGCATGCCCTGCTGCACAAAAGCCTATAGACCAGTGGCCAGCTATCTGCCCAGATACATCCATTGGCCCTAATGACCTCAGGGGCCCAGGGTCTAGGGAGCTCTGTGGCAGAGATCTCGTTATATGGTGGTCTGGCTGCCATCTCTCTATCCAGCCGAAACGCAAAGAGGTGATATCTGATACCCTGACGCCGCATTTCACGGAGTTCATTCAGGATAAAGGTCTCAGTGACCACAGGGAAACGGGTAAGCACATAGAGAATCGTCCCCCTATAGAGACCTCTACTGTCTTGGACATTATCTCCTGATACCCTCATTGTCTTTATCCTGTGTACATGTCAGATCTCTTCATTTATTCTACAGCCTGTAATGCCTGATTTCATGCAGTTTCTAAAAGGCCAACTATCTGACATATTACCTATCAGGACTCCGCTGGTCAGCGGCATCAGTCGGATTGCATTTTATTCGAGATTATGCATCACCCTTTTGGCTGAGGGTATTGCTGAGTCTTTGGGTGAGTTCTGAGACCTGACCTTCATAATTCCTTCTGGGTCTGGAAAGGGATATCTGTATCTCTCCGTGGATCCGCCCAGGACATCTGTCCAT
>JALTHG010000062.1 GCA_027004715.1 Deltaproteobacteria bacterium | reverse complement strand
TCAATCCAGAGGCAGACATCCTCGCTGGCCCTGATGCCGGAGACACTATACTCTTTAAACTCCATGAGGGTGCTATTGTCCACTATGAGAGGTCAGAGGACGGGTGGTCCCTGATACACCTGTCTGCCAAAAAGAGGGGCTGGGTGGAAAAAAGGGCCGTAGAGCCTGTAATAGCTGATCTATAGGAGTTTCACGTAACTGTCCAACCACTGGCCAGCGACGTAAACGGTTCAGCAGGAGGGGATGTGAACGGTTACAGGTGAACAGTTAAATGGAATATTCATTATAATTCCGTGAATCTTTGTAATTATATGGCATATCTCTACAGAATAGGGTAGAATATCTCTATTTGACATCCAGGAGAGTAACTGTGCCAAAGGTATCTGCAGATAAGCTAGAGCCAGGGATGAGACTTGCGAGGTCTGTAACTAGGGGAAGGCTGCTTTTAATTGCTAAAGGTACAGAGCTTACAGAGGAATACATAGAGAAGATCCGGGCCATGGGGATCAGTGCTGTCTATATCTGGGGTCCATCTCACCCGGCTATACCAAAGGAAGAGGCGCTTGCTCAACTAGACAGAAGATTCAGATTTGTAGGAAATAGGCCCTATATGGATCTATTAAAAGAGGTGGTAAGGGAACATATAGAGAACCTCTATGATTAATATAAGTATAAGAGATCTGCGCAGGAGGGTAGAAGGCATCATCGGCCTTCCGACCATACCGAGCACCCTGAGACAGATTTCAAGAGTTATAGGAGACCCTTCGATATCCCTGAAAGAGATTGGTGAGTTCATATCGAATGACCCTGCTCTGACTAGCAAGGTGCTGAAAATAGTCAACTCGGCAGCCTATGGATTTCCTGGTAGGATCTCTTCTGTATCTCATGCAACTGTACTCCTTGGCCTGAATGTCATAAAGGGATTGCTTATAGGTGTCTCTGTATTCGAACTTATGCAGAATACCATGTGTGGGCTTTGGGAACACTCTCTTGGGTGTGCCGTTGCATCGAGACTCATAGCCAAAAAGAAGGGCCTGGAGGGCTATGAGGACGTCTATGTTGCAGGACTGCTCCATGACATAGGGAAGCTCGTATTGATCCTTGAGTTCCCAAAGGAATATGAACAGGCAATGGAGGAGGCAGAGATTAAGGGTATTACAATATTTGAGGCAGAAGAGGAACATTTTGTTACCAATCATGCCGTTATAGGGTCCTGGCTGGCAGAAAAATGGCTTTTCCCTTACAATATGATAGAGGTCATAAGATATCACCATAAGCCCTATCTCTCAAAGAGTGCCTCTATTGAGACCGCAATTGTCCATCTCTCTGATATCCTCTTGAGGGCAGAGGGACTGGGTTTTGCTGGTGACCCCTTTGTGCCTGTAGTGAGTCCGGTTGCCTTTGAAGCCCTTCATCTGAGTAAGATGGACCTGAGGGAGATATTAGAAGAGATGAGGGACTCTATGGAGATAAAAGAAGAACTATTCCTGTCATGAAAAGGGTCGTAGTTGTCTCTCAAGACATCATTTTGACAAATGTCATATACAGGGCCCTAAGAGACCTCTACAAGACGTTTGTATTCAGCAACATACGGTCTGCATTGGATTATATCTATAATTTTATGCCAGATCTGATGATCCTTGCTGTTGCTATGGATGACCTCTCTACAGTCGATATCCTTAATACTCTAAAGCAAGACCCCATGTTTAATCAATTGCCTGTCCTTGCCATCCTACCAGATCAGTTTATGTTTTCTGGGGAGGACTATTTTTTTGCTGAAGACTATATTTGGAAGAGTGATCTTGAGAGAGATCTAGTTACAAGGGTAAATCTGGGTATCCTTAGATCAAGGAGGGTCGTTGAGATCAATCCCCTGACAAGGCTTCCAGGGAATATTGCAATAAACAGACAGATACAGTGCATGCTTGATAAGGACCTGGATTTTGCGCTTGCCTATGCGGATCTCGATCACTTTAAGCCTTTTAATGACTATTATGGCTTCAGCCGTGGGGACGAAGTCATAAAGATAACCGGACGTCTCATCCTTAACATCGTAAAGAATAGACAACCCCATGATAGTTTTGTAGGCCATATAGGTGGCGATGATTTTGTATATCTAATGGATTTAGACCTTATAGAAGAGACCTCTCAGGAAATTATAGATACCTTTGATAGAGTTATACGTAACTTCTATGATCCTGAAGATAGGACAAAAGATTTTATTGAATCACTCGATAGGCAGAGATACATAAGAAGATTCCCTATAATAACTATTTCCATAGGGATTACAAAGGTCAAGGCAGCGGCTTTTTCACACTATGGAGAGGTCACAGAGAGGGTCTCTGAGATGAAGAGATATGCAAAGAAGTTTGAGGGTAGCTGCTACCGATTAGATAAAAGAAGAGATCTGTTCTGTTCTATCTCCATATCCAGGGGACAAGGAGACCATGGGACTTCCCCAAGGTGTTCCAAGGGATGATTACCTGATGGACAATATGCCCCAACTTACTGGTAACCATTCACATTTTATTTCATGATCTCTTCTGCGCGCCAGCCAGCTATAATAAATGGATATGCGCTCTCTGAGGATATGGCTGGATAGTCATGAGATCCCTTCTTTTTTGCAAATATGGATAGGCTGTATTCCTTGATCCCTTTGAGGCGTACGGTATATATGGCGTTCTTAAATGCCTTTTTATCGCGACCTTCTATAAAATCTCTACATCTCAGGTCAGACAGCCTGGATAAGAGGCGATGGATCCTGGATTGGTCTGCCTTTTTCCCTTCAGGGGTCTGCCATATAGGCTTCGGTGCTGTCTTGCCCCCAGTCGTCTCTTTTTTTAAAAATACTATAGATTTTTTGGGTGTCTTTATGTCTATCTCCTGGATGTCTGCCTCGGCAAATGAGAGGACTCTTTTATCCCTGATATCTGCTGCGGTCTTATCAAAGGTCTCTCTAAAGTCTCCTCTTGCATGATATACACGGTAATTACCTGCGATCTTTACAAATGTATGCCTGTATGTGGAGGCCACCTTTCCTATCTCAAACTCTCTCTTTAGTCTATTGCCGATCCATGCCTTTACGACGATCTTATTGTCATTATCCAGGCCATAGAGCCCGTAGTCTCTTGCCTCAGACACGAGGGCCGTCAGCTTTAGGTGGCAGATGACGTCCAATATATTTCTGACTATATTTGGGTCTGCCGGATATCCCTTGGGAATAATGAACCACCTGCCATTCTTTTTCTCTAGGAGAATATTGGCCCCATTTCTAGATATCTCTATCTTTGAGACCTTCTCTATGGATATTGCCTTGAGCCCTGGGAGCCTGTAGAGGGACCTGTTGGTCTTATTAAATAAGAGATATAGAGAGAGAGCCAGGATTATAAGGATTAATATGATGATCTCTTTCCTGGATTTCATGGCCGCACCTCAGCTCTGGAACATAGTCTTTATCCGTTTTTTGCGGGAGTTTCTACGGAACCAGACCAGAAGCCCACTGATAATTACCAATATAGGCAGGCCTGCGACATTAAATATCTTTATAAAGGCCTTAGTCCTTGCTCCGGTTTCCTGCAGAGGGTTAAAGCGTTGGACCTTGCTCCGCATAGCAGCGATCCCATCTCTGTTATTTAAGTGGTCTATTACATTCATGATAAATGTGGCATTTGGTCCCCTTCCATTAGGATCGATGAGGTTGTCTCTGAGCATATAGGAAGAGGCCATTATAAATATCTTTCCAGGCCTACCCCTTGATATAAATTCACCCTGTTCCTTGAACACTTTTGATAGGTTAATTCTGGCCTTTTTGCCGTGTTTTCCCCTGGACTTTCCCTTTTTTGAGGGATTATTTCCCTTGATCTGTCTCTTTGGTATGGGCCTTCCTGCAAAATAACTTGGGAATTTCCCAGTGATCAGGTATGCAAGGGGTAGACTGTGTTCTTCGTCTCTCGATCGTGGCGGGTGGATAAACATGGGATTGAGATTGATTCCCCCTTTCACTTCCCAAGACCTCTCTGAAGATGAGATAAGCCTGATGGCCTTGAGGCCATTTTGGGTAATCTGTCTTGTCTTGAGTTCAAGAGGAGATACCTTAAAGGCGATCAGACCCTTAATGTTTTTCATGAATGGCAGCTCTCTATTGATAGATCTGCTCTTGATTATGGGTGCATAATAGATAGGCCTTTCACCACCCCCCAACTGTTCAGGGATCCTCTCTTTATAGCAGTTTTCGTCCATGACATAGGACCTCTTGATATGGACACCATAAAAGTCTAGCAATTTTTCAAGCCCTGTATCTATTGGAATGTATTGTGGACTCCTGGAATACATCTGTTGATTGGGGGTCTTCTTGAATGCATCGATAAATAGGCAGAGGCTCTTTCCCCTCATCAGGAACTGGTCTATCTGATATAGTTCATAATCTGAAAACTTTTTTGTGGGCCGTGCTATAACCAGACAGTTCAGGTCTTCTGGGATCGGACCGTCTTTGAGCCTTACATCTTTGATAGAGTAGATCTGGGAGATGAGTCGACGGAGATTAGATACGTGATCCTGCCCCTGGTGTAGCATGGGATAATATGGATATGAAGGAGACATATTGAGCGTCCCATGATCTGCCAGATATCCCAGGTCTTCATTGATATTGATTAGAGAGTCCAGGTCGTTGTTGATGACCCTCTCCATATTACCTATATCGGCCATTTTATAAGTAATGCCTATCAGCGGTATATTGATTGCCTGGATGAGGGGTATCTCGATCGTCTTATCTCTATATTGCATTACAAGACCTATACTCCCCCTGCCTGCCTTGATCTGCCTGCTGGGTATGGCAGGCCACTTGAGTGTCAAGAGATTATATTTTTTGACCTCTGCCTCCAGAGACTCATCCTGAGTGGGGTCCAGATACTCAAAGTCAAGTTTTCCATAGTTCTTTTTGTTTAGTCTCTTTACTATATCCCTGAATCTCTCTGGGAGCTCCTGGAGGCCCTTGAGATTCATAAGTGGTGCGACCCTCTCAAGTGAAGAAGACATAAAGAGCCTTACATGTATCTTTCCTGGGAGCCTCAGGAGGGCACTGATCTTGTTATTCAGTTTTTCAATTGTAGTTGTCAGCCTGTATTCCAGCCCATCTGTAGATGTAATAGTTGGGATCCTCTCTACGAGGTCTCCATGGATCATGACCAGGCCCATATAGGCCTTTTGGAATTTGACCTCATCTTTTTGAATGACCTGGATCTGTACTGGATGGATCCCATAGTCTCTTGCCAGTCTCTGGTTTTCGATATTTTTCTTGCTGCCAGTCTCTTTGGGGCTGATATCATAGAAATGATAGTTGAAGTATTTATTGGCATAGACAGAGTATTCGTCAAGGAGGTCATGTAGATACCGCTCTATATTGTTGTAGGGTGCGGGTAGGTCTTTAGTAAAAAAGATGTCAATAGAGAGTGGCTCTGAGAGGGTGGATACTACCCTTTTGCTTTCTTTAGAGATGGAATAGAGCCTGTTTTTTGTCAAATCGATCCTGAAAAAGAGGGTGATACCGGCCAGATTTAGCAGGACGACGACTACCAGATATATGAAAAATTTTGAATATCTCTCCATCCGGTTATGCATTACGTCCTCCTCAGTTTCTCTCCTGCATGACTATATGTGTGCCATAGAGTGCAACAAAGCTGATACTCAAGGAGTAGAGGATATCTCTCGAGTCAATTACGCCTTTCGCTATGTTTTGAAAGTGGAAGTCTGCCCCCATGTATTGTAAGAGTCCAAGGATACCCTTGGGCAGGAGGATGAGCATCTTGTCTATCAGGGTCAGGCCAAGGCATATGGCCATGCCGATGATAAAGGCAGTGATCTGATTTCGTGTCAGGGATGAGGCAAAGAGGCCAATGGCAGTGAATGCAGCTCCAAGCAATATGGCCCCAAGATATCCGCCTATAACTGGACCCCAATCGAGCTGTCCAATAAAGGAGATCATGACTGGATATGAGATGGTAGGGATAAGCATGACCACAATAAATGCCGTTGCTGCCAGAAATTTACCCAGAATTACATCTAGAGACGTCACTGGCATGGTAAGCAGTATCTCATAGGAGCCCACATTTAGCTCCTCTGAGAAGAGTCTCATGGTGATGGCAGGGACCACAAAAGAGAAGGTAATTGGGAGCAGATTGAAAAAATTTCTCAGATTGGCCTGATTATAGAGGAAAAAGGTGGAGAAGAAGAGCCAGCCTGTTACGAGCAGGAAGATCGATATGACGATATAGGCAATGGGAGATATAAAATAGAGGCCAAATTCCTTTTTAAATATATACTTGATCCGCGACATCTCAGATCTCCTTGGTCAGTTCCCGGAATATGTTCTCGAGAGTCTTTGTCTCGTGGTGAAATTCTAGCAGGACCCAGTCAGTCTTTTTTATCTCTCTATATATGTCGGCCCTGATATCAGGTGGAGATTTACAATTGATCCTCAGGTGCAGATAGCCCTCTCCATCTAGTTGAGTAATTCCCTCTACTCCATCAATAGGCATCAATTTTTCTCTTACAGATTTCAGGTCTGCATTTTGTAGAGAGATCTCTAGATGGCCTCCAGAGGCCGACTGTTTGAGGGTATCTGTGCTGCCATCTGCCACGATTTTGCCATGGTTGACAATAATGATGCGATTACATGTTGCCTCGGCCTCACTGAGGATATGGGTCGATAGGACGACTGTCTTTTCCCTTCCGATCTGCCTGATGATTTCTCTAATTTCGACTATCTGATTGGGGTCCAGTCCGGATGTGGGCTCATCCAGGATCAAGATCTCTGGATCACCCATCATGGCGTGGGCCAGTCCGACCCTCTGTCTGTAGCCCTTTGAGAGTTCACCAATAGGTTTGTGCATGATCTCATTTATGCCACAGAGATCGGCCAGGTGATGGATATGGGAAGGCCTTTTTTCTTTTTCTATCCCCCTTATGCCAGAGACAAAGATCAGATAGTCATAGACCAGCATATCGTGATATAAGGGGGCTGATTCAGGGAGATATCCCAAGATCTTCTTTATTTCAAAGGTATCTCTATAGATATTGAGGTCCTTGACCCGAATAGTCCCAGATGTGGGCTGGATAAAGCCGGTGAGCATCCGGAGTGTAGTGGTCTTGCCCGCGCCATTTGGGCCCAAAAGCCCAAGTATTTCACCCTTTTCAATATCGAAGTTGATCTGATTTACTGCACAGAAGTCACCATAGTATTTGGTGAGGTCCTCGACATGAATCATCTCGTCCTCCAGTCTTTCAATAAGGAGGCCCACGAAAGCGAGATATCTCTTGCAGGGTCTCGATCCTGGGCAGGGTCTTGGATTCAAGGGCCTGCCAACGAGAGTGTAAGGCGGCTGCTTGAGCCGTTCTGAAAGTAACAAATGAAACTAATACCAGAGATCGAGTTAGTCAAGATCCAGTCAAAGTGGCCGGCACTCCATGCTTGCTTTTTTGGTGTCTGAGGATATTCTATTTAATTTGATGTAGTGAACCTGATTGTAGACTGATATATGACCGTCGATTACGACTGATATCTATTGAGGTATAACATGACAATTAGCCAGAATGTCCGGGAGATCCTTGGCGAGTTGCCAGATGGAGTCAGGCTGGTGGCTGCAGCAAAGACGAGGACTGTAGAGGAAGTGTTAGAGGCCATACAGGCCGGTGTGGATATAATTGGTGAAAACTATCTCCAGGAAGCAGAGAAGGTCCATAGCGTGATAGGGGATAGAGTAGAATGGCATTTTATAGGACGCCTACAGAAGAACAAGATAAAAAAGGCAGTAAAGATCTTTGATATGATTGAGACCATTGATTCTATAGAGATAGCAAGAGAGATTGACAGGAGGTGTAGGCAGATTGACAAGAAGATGCCAGTACTAATAGAGATAAATAGTGGCCGTGAGGTACAGAAGGCAGGTGTGATGCCAGAGGATGCAGAAGAATTGATAAGAGAGATTGCACAGTTTGAAAATATAGAGCTTAAGGGGCTTATGACCATGGGCCCACGATTTGGGGACCCCGAAGATTCGAGGCCCTATTTCTCAGAGACCAGGAGGATATTCGAGAGTATAAAGGCCCTTAATCTGCCTGGTGTAGAGATGAAATATCTCTCAATGGGGATGACAAATTCCTATTGTGTTGCCATTCAGGAAGGGGCAAATCTGGTCAGGATAGGTACCAAGATATTTGGAGAGAGAGAGTACAGGCAGAGGGATGCCTGGACAGTCTGAGTGATATCTATATGCTGATGCGCTCACGTTATCAGCCTGCCCTGGCCACTGTACTGACGTTTCTGGGCCTGATTATACTTGGTACGTTTGCCTTATTTTTTTTTGGATTCAAGGCTGGGACAAGAGATACGCTCCTGTCTGCTGAGTTTACGGCAGTAAGTGGTGTCTGTGTCACAGGCCTCTCCATAATAAATATAGGTCAGGACCTGAGCTTTACTGGCCAGTTGATCCTTTTAGTCTTGATACAGCTTGGTGGCCTGGGCCTGTTGACTCTATCCAACTGGATCCTTCTCTCTCTGAGGGGACGGATCAGTCTGACTGAGAGTATGAGGATCGAGGAGTCCCTGGGGGGTCTGCCTTCTATAAGTCCTGTCACCCTGTTAAAGCGGCTTGTGTTCTTTACTGCTGTCTCCGAGGGGATTGGTTTCCTGATATTGTTACTGAGATTCAGTTTGGATTATCCTCTAAAGAGGTCCATGTGGCTTGCGGCCTTTCATTCTGTCTCGGCCTTCTGTAATGCCGGATTCAGTCTTTTTCCTGATAGCCTTACTGCCTATCGAGGAGACTTTATAGTCAATCTCACCATTATAGGTCTTATTGTTGCTGGGGGCCTGGGTTTTGTGGCAGTGGCCGATATAGCTGAGGCCCTCCAGTCTTGTATGCGCAAGAGGAGGCCGAGGTTGAGCCTCCATACAAAAGTCGTGCTGCTTATGACAGGGGCACTTATCCTGTTCGGCTGGTTGGCCTTTTTGCTCCTTGAGTCTGACAATACCCTTGCAGGAAGACCGATTACCGAGAAGGTCCTGGCGCCCCTTTTCCTGTCTGTAACGGCCAGGACAGCGGGGTTTAACAGCCTTGCCACCAGTCACCTGACCAATATAACTCTTGTCCTTTTGATGATCTTGATGATAGTCGGGGCCTCTCCCGGCTCGACTGGAGGTGGTATAAAGACCACCACTGCTGCTATAATATGGTCTATGGTGAAGTCACACATATTTAATAGACCGAGGACAGAGGTCCTGGGCAGGAGTATCCCCTCTGACCTTCTTGCAAAGGCCCTTGCAGTTACTACCCTCTATTTGATGACCCTCTTTATCAGCGTTGCTGCCCTAGAATGGACAGAATTGGGTAACTTGCCCCACAGCCTGACGCGTGGTCTCTTTATGGAGCACCTCTTTGAGGTCATCAGTGCCCTGAGTACAGTGGGCCTCTCCATGGGTGCAACACAGCGTCTCTCTCCTGATGGGCTGGAGATCATCATTTTTTGTATGTTTGTGGGGCGTATCGGTCCCCTTATCCTGGCCAGCTCCCTGGTTGGAGAACGGCAGAGGCTTGCCTTTTCCTATCCAGAGGAGGGAGTGATGATAGGCTGATCGAGGTATTCCATGGCCAGGGCGAAAAAGACATACTCTGTATTGGGCCTTAGCAATTTTGGCCACCGCATGGCCACTTCGCTCTATGACCTGGGCTTTAATGTGGTCGTAGTGGATCACAATGAGAGTCTGACCCAGAAGGTGGCCCCTAATGTGACCAGGGCGATATGCGCTGATGTAATGGACTGGGAGGTGATGGACCACATTGGCATACCCTTGACAGAAGTGGCCATCATAGGGCTGCCCCACGATTTTGATGTGACGGTCTTGCTGGTCTTGTATCTAAACAAGGCCAAGGTACCAGAGATCATTGCACAGGTAGACAGTGAAGAAAAGGCCGAGGCCCTTATGCTCATGGGTGTCAACAGGGTAGTCTGGCCAGAGAAAGATATTGCTGATCGTATGGTCAAACAACTGGCCGTGCCTGGCCTGGTAGAACAGATATCTATCTCTCCTGATGCGGCCCTGATAGAGGTCCCATGTACCGAGACCTTTATAGGAAAGACATTGGTTGATCTCAAGATCCGTCAAAAGTACAACATCTATATTATAGGCCTCAAGAGACAGACACATAAGATGAAGGGGGCCCTGAAGACCATTATTGCCCCTCGTGCTACTATGCGCTTTCAGAAAAATGATATCTTGTTGGCCCTGGGAAATACAAGAGACCTGGTGAAGTTCACTGAGGATATTGGCCTCAAGGCAGAAGGGGGATGATCCGCTGCAATCCACATATGATAGCCATTTTATCCAGTTTTCTGTCTGGAGTCTTGACGTTGATAGAGCAACATGTTAATAGAGATCCGTCTGTGGGGCTGTAGCTCAGCCGGGAGAGCGCTTGAATGGCATTCAAGAGGCCAGCGGTTCGATCCCGCTCAGCTCCACCAGGAAGTGATTACTATAGGGTGAGCCTTTCCGGTTTTTCCTATGAGTAAGGGCTCCTGCTGTTAAGAAAATGGCCTTCTTCGTCGGCAGGGGCCTCATTAAGAGAAGGACAGTGGCAGGAGGGGAAGGTGGACGGTCACAACAGGGAGACATAGATCTCTGTGTATAAAAATGGCTAATCTTCAACGAAAGAATAGAGATTCCAGTTGTGAGCTTAGACTCCGGCAGGAGGAACTGATACTCAAGATGACAAAGGAGATAATGATAAAATTTATAGAAGTGGGTAAGGTCACGCCCAGTTCCTTTGGAGAGGTCTTTGAGGTAGTACACAAGGCAGTTGCATCTGTTGTATCAGGGCCATAGATGTAGTTGCCTGGGTATTGGTTGAGATAGTGCCAAGAGATAGGCTCTATTAATAGTTCTGAGTGGGTACTCATTTTTGTCTTGACAGCCAGGATGTCTTGTGATAATTCGTTCAAAGAATGCTTTTTTAAAGTATGAAGATAGACTGAAGGTGAGAGAGGAAGATCCTTTTTGAGGGGGGTATTTAAAGTGATTTTTTCCATATTTGAGGCCGTAGGCCCTGCTTTGAGAGGAGGGTTTTGACATGATGAGCGGTTTTGGGACCATCGCCATGTACCTTGCCATGTCGGTTATAGGGGTGGGTGCCATGTTTCTCATGTCTAGAGCGCTTGGGCCTTTTCGTCCTACTCCTACTAAGGCCACTACATATGAGTGTGGTGTCCCACTTTTGGCTGCCGGTCACAATCGCTATAGCATCAAATACTATCTTGTGGCAGTCCTGTTTTTGATATTTGATATCGAGACAGTGCTGATTTATCCCCTGGGTGTCAGGTATTCTAGTATGGCCCATAATAGTTGGGCACTCTTTTTCGAGATATTTATCTTTGTGGCGATTTTGTTGGCAGGTCTTGTTTATGCCATAAAGAGAGGTGCTATTGACTGGGATTAAGGGAGACCTTTTATGGGAGAAGATATTCAGGCATATAATGGTGGTGGGTGGATAGCCACTAAGTTGGAGTGGCTGATCAACTGGGGGCGTAAGAGATCCCCCTGGCCTCTTCCCTATGGTACTGCTTGTTGTGGCATAGAGATGATGTGTGCCCTGGCATCGGGGTATGATATGGCGAGGTTCGGTGCAGAGCGTCCGAGCTTTTCTCCACGTCAGGCAGATGTCTTGATAGAGGCAGGGACTATAACCTTAAAGATGGTCCCTATACTCAAGAGGATATATGAGCAGATGGCTGCACCCAAATGGGTCATTGCCATGGGGGCCTGTGCCTGTAGTGGTGGAGTCTTTAGGACCTATTCCACTCTTCAGGGTATAGATAGGGTAATACCAGTAGATGTCTATATCCCTGGGTGTCCTCCCAGGCCTGAGGCCTTATTACAGGCCCTAGGGATGCTCATTAAGAAGATTGAGAAGAGCCATCCTATATTGCACAAGCGTTATTCTGACTTCTTGGTAGGGTACTGATATGGAGGATCTCAGGGAAAGAGTAGAGAAATGTCTTGGGCCAAAAGGTCTGGTAGTAGCCATGACTGAGTGCCGGGGTGATCTCAGTGTGGAGGTCCCAAAGGCGCGCCTGCTTGATGTGATGCATCTCTTGAAGGATACTCCTGATCTTGAATTCGATTTTTTGAGTGATGTATTTGGGGTAGATAATCTTGCCTTCTATGAAAAACAGAAGCCCAAGAAAAAGCCAGAGGGTGAGGAGACAGAGGTAAAGAAAGAGAAGGGCCCACCGCCTCCTCGTTTTGAGGTCATCTATCTGCTCCTGTCTCTCAAGCGTACAGAGCGTCTACAGGTAAAGGTCCGTGTTGCAGAAGATGATATGGAGGTAGATAGTGTGACCTCTATATGGAAGGCTGCAACCTGGCCTGAGAGGGAGGCATTTGACATGTTTGGTCTGCGCTTCAAGGGCCATCCCAATCTCAAGAGGCTCTTGATGTGGGACGAATTTCCTGCATATCCGCTTCGTAAGGACTATCCCCTGGAGGGTCGAGGGGAAGAGCGTCACCTGGTATATGGTGAATAGGAGGGGAGACGTGAACCAGGATCCTGTCAGTCAAGTTGACCAAGAGAGGCTAGGTGAATTAGTTACTATAAATATAGGTCCTTCTCATCCGGCCATGCATGGAACCCTCCGTGTAATTACCGTGACGGATGGAGAGACTATAGTAAAGGCCGAGCCAGAGATAGGCTATCTCCATCGGGGTGTGGAGAAACTGGGAGAGAATCTCACTTATCACCAGTTTATTCCCATTACAGATAGGCTCAATTACTGTTCTGCCATACCTAATAACGTCTCCTATGAGATGGCCGTAGAGAAACTGATGGGGATTGAGGTCCCTGAGAAGGCCCAGCTCATCCGGGTCATCATGATGGAACTGGCCAGGATTGCAGATCATGAGGTCTGTGTAGGGATCCTTGGTGTGGACCTGGGGGCCTTTACTCCATTTTTCTATCTCATTATCCAGCGTGAGGAGATCTACGAGATATTTGAGTGGTATAATGGTGCGAGGCTTACCAATACCTTTGGCCGTATTGGCGGGGTGGATGCAGATCTGCCTGACGATTTTGAAGAGAGATGGAGGGAGCTCAAGCCCAATCTCAGAAAGGCCAATGAGGAGACAGAGAAGCTCCTTACTCATAATCGTATCTGGATGGACCGTACGATAGGGGTGAGTGCCTTTTCTCCAGAAGATGCCCTGAACTGGGGCTTTACTGGTCCATGTCTCAGGGCCTGTGGGGTCAAGCGGGACCTGAGAAAAGATGAGCCCTACTGTATGTATGACCAATTTGACTTTAATATACCTGTAGGGGAGCATGGTGACGTATTTGATCGTTATAAGGTACGTATGATAGAGATGGAGGAGTCCATCAAGATCATTGATCAGGCATATAAACTATATAAGGAGATGCCCGCTGATGCCCCTCTAAAGGCAAGGGTACCCAAGGTCATCAAACCCCCAGCAGGTGAGGTGTATAGTGCCTTAGAGTCCCCTAATGGGGAGCTGGGCTTTTTTGTGAGGAGTGATGGCTCTGATAAGGCATATCGTATCAGGATAAGGCCCCCATGTTATATGATATATCAGGCCTTTAATGACCTGGTCAAAGGGGGAATGGTAGCGGACTTGATAGCCTGTATCAGTAGCCTCAATGTAGTTGCTGGCGAACTGGATCGCTAAGGAGACTGATCCCATGGAAGGATGGGTAATAGCTATTATAAAGGTAGTTTTTATCTGGGTGTGGGTCCTGCTCATTGCCACCGTCATGACATGGGTAGAGAGACGTGGTGCTGCTATGATGCAGGACAGGCTGGGTCCTAACCGTGCCGGTCCATTTGGACTTTTTCAGCCTCTGGCAGATGGGATCAAGCTCTTTACCAAGGAAGAGGTCTTACCAAAGAAGGCCCATAAGGTACTCTGGAATTTGGGTCCACTCCTCTTTGCCCTTCCGGCCTTTTCTGCCTATGCAGTGGTGCCCTTTGGGGACAAGATTATCCTTGGAGGAAAGGAGATAATACTCCAGGTCTCTGATGTAAATATAGGATTTCTCTATGTACTTGCTATTGGTTCTCTTGCAGTCTATGGGATAGTCTTAGGTGGTTGGGGTTCTAACAATAAATTTTCTATCTTGGGTGGGCTTAGGTCCACTGCCCAGTTGATCTCTTATGAAGTACCTCTGGGCCTTGCCCTGTTGGCCGTAGTATTTGTATATGGCAGCTTCAGTCTGAGAGATATTGCCCTGGCACAGCAGGGGACCTTTTTGGGTTTCCTCCCGAACTGGGGGGTATTTAAGCAGCCTCTAGGGTTTATTCTGTATATGGTGGCTATATATGCAGAGGCCAACCGTGTACCATTTGACCTGCCTGAGGCAGAAAGTGAGATCGTTGCAGGCTATCATACAGAGTATGGTTCTATGGAGTTGGGTCTCTATCTCTTTGGAGAATATGTAAATCTGGTCACTCTTTCCACCCTGGTAGTGGTACTGTATTTTGGTGCCTGGCATATTCCATATATAGATATAAGTAAGTTTTTGGGACCTGTATCATGGGGGATAGTCTCCTTTCTGATACTCTATTTAAAGGTCGCCTTTTTCCTGTGGCTGTTTGTGTGGGTCAGGTGGACTATACCCCGTTTCAGATATGATCAGGTCATGGGTTTGGGATGGAAGGCATTGATTCCTCTTGCTCTCTTTAATCTGTTTATTACAGCCCTGTTTATTCAGCTTAGTGCATAGTTGGAGCATGTTATGGCCAGACCGGTTGTAAAGAAGAAATATACCCTGGGTGAACGTATCTATCTCCTTGAGATCTTGAAGGGGATGGCGCTCACGTGGAAACACTTTGTATTTAATGTAAAGGCGTCTTTTAGACCTGGGCCTCATACGGTTCCAACGTGTTGGCAGTATCCAGAGGACCGTACCAGGGAGATATCTCCTGTCTATCGTGGCCTTCACATGCTGTGTCTGGACGAGAAGGGACGGGAAAAGTGCATTGCCTGTGGTACATGTGCAAAGACCTGTCCAGCACACTGTATAACCGTTAAGAAGGGCAAACGTAAGGAAGGGGAAGAGGACAAGTATGCCGGTAAGATGTATTGCGCATCTTTTGACATAGACCTCTTGCACTGTATCTTTTGTGGTCTCTGTCAGGAGGCATGTCCTAAAGAGGCTATTGTCCTGGGCCGGGAATTTGAGCTTGCCCAGTATACGCGTGAGGAGTGTCACCTAGATAAGCAGAAACTGCTTGCAAATTATCGTAAGGCCAAAGAAGAGGGTAAACTCAGACCACCCAGGAAGGCGGTGCCTGTAGTGCCAGCACCTCCTAAACCTGAGGTAAAGGGGGCCTCCAGTAAGGCTACTGAGGTAAAAAAGGGACAGGTTGAGGTAAAAAAGGCCACTAAAAAGGCCAAGAATGCCGAAAAGGCAAAGTCAGGAGACTGATATGGACTGGTATTTCTGGATATTTGCTGTTATTGCAGTGTCGGCTGCACTGTTTACTGTAGCCACGAGGGAGGCATTATCCAGTGCCATGGGGTTGCTCACAGTATTTATTGCACATGCGGCTCTATATCTCCATCTCCATGCCCCCCTGGTTGCTATATTTCAGGTCTCTATCTATGCAGGGGCCATCCTGGTCCTGATAGTATTTGTTATCATGCTCTTAATGGCGCCAGAAGAGAGGGCAGGGGTCATACAGGCCAATGTATCGTTTAGGAGTTTTGGTACCCTACTCGGGCTATGCCTTATTGGTCTTGTGGCAGTTGGGGTAAAGGGTATTGCTGTATTGATAGCGAGGAGGTCACTGCCTGCTGGTTTTGGGGATCCCTCAGTCTTGGGCAATCTACTCTTTCGGAGGTATCTGCTCCATTTTGAAGTTATGTCTGTGCTTTTGTTAGTGGCATTGATTGGTGCTATCTATCTGTGTAAAAATAGGGCTTGGAAACACAAAGAGAGGGTTTAATGGCGACACTTACACACTATATAATCTTGTCGTCCATACTTTTTGGGATAGGGGCTATTGGATTTCTCAGCAGGAGGAATGCACTGATCCTGTTTATGTCTGCTGAACTGATGCTCAATTCAGTAAACCTGATGTTGGTGGCATTTTCTTACTTCAGGGCCGATGTGGCAGGACAGGTTATGGTCATTTTTGTCTTTGCAGTAGCTGCAGCCGAGGTTGCTGTCGGTCTTGCAATATTGATAACCCTCTTCCGACATGTGCGGGAGGTGGATGTAACTAAGTTTAATATCTTGAAATGGTAGAGACTATATCTATTATAGTCAGCCCGTCTGCATAGGGAGTTATTCATGGAAGGTTATATCTTTCTCATACCACTTTTACCTTTGATAGGGTTTCTGATCAACGGCCTGTTTGGGCAAAAGATCGGCAAATGGATGATTACCTACATTGGGTGTAGCAGTATAGGGCTGGCCTTTTTGACTTCAGTCTTGATAGTCTATCACATGCTCTGTCTTCCGGTTGGGGAACGGCAGTTTACACAGGTCCTGTGGCATTGGATAACTGTAGGGAATCTCCATATAGACCTTGCCTTTATGCTTGATCCACTCTCTGCAGTGATGATACTGGTAGTCACTGGTGTAAGTTTTGTTATCCATATATATAGTAAGGGCTATATGGCCCATGATGAGTCATATTGGAGATATTATGCATATCTCAATATGTTCGTCTTCTTCATGACTGTATTGATCTTGGGGGCCAATTATGTAGTAATGTTTGTGGGCTGGGAAGGTGTAGGTCTTGCCTCCTATCTCCTGATCGGTTTCTGGTACAAAGAGAATCTGATTGCAGATGCAGGTAAAAAGGCATTTATAGTAAACCGGGTTGGGGATTTTGGTTTTCTTCTGGGCATGTTCCTGATATTCGTCACCTTTGGTTCCCTTTCTTATACAGAGTTGTTTCCCAAGGTACTCCATATGTATGAGCATGGTCTCCTGGCCATGAATTCTCCGGTCATGATAGCCATCTGCCTCTTGCTTTTTGTGGGTGCAACCGGGAAATCGGCACAGATTCCTCTGTATGTATGGCTTCCAGATGCCATGGCTGGTCCTACTCCTGTATCGGCACTCATCCATGCCGCCACGATGGTAACGGCCGGCGTCTATATGGTGGCAAGGACCAACATCTTGTATACACTTGCACCTACTGCCTTACTGGTTATGTCATTGATGTCAGCGGCTACTGCCTTTATAGCGGCAACGATTGGTGTCCTCCAGTATGACATCAAGAGGGTCCTTGCATATTCTACTGTCAGCCAGTTGGGATATATGTTTATAGGTGTGAGTGTCCTTGCATATAGTGCAGGTATATTCCACCTTATGAGCCATGCCTTTTTCAAGGCCTGTCTATTCCTGTGTGCTGGTGCTGTTATGCATGCCATGCGTGGAGATCTGGATATGAGGGATATGGGTGGTCTTGCCAAGAAGATGCCCATTACCTATGTAACCATGCTCTTTGCCAGTTTGGCGATTTCAGGTATCCCGCCATTTTCAGGCTTTTTCAGTAAGGATGAGGTCCTGGGGAAGGCCTTTATGTTTCCATATTATCCAGTTGTAGGTAAAATAGTATGGTTTATTGGTCTTGCTGCCGCGGGCATCACGGCCTTCTATATGTTCAGGCTTATGTTTATGACCTTTCACGGTGAATTTCGTGGTACTGAGGAAGAGGCCAGACATGTACATGAGATGCCATTTAGTATGACAGGTCCTCTCATGGTCCTTGCCTTTCTCTCTCTGGTCGGTGGCTGGGTGGGAATACCAGAGGTGATGAATAGTCTATTCCCATTTCACGTTACCAATCTCTTTGAGAACTTCCTGGACCCAGTATTTGAGCACTCGCATGAGATAGTTGCTGGATTTGTTACAATACCTCACTATTCGAGTACTGTAGAGTGGATCCTTATGTCGTCTTCGGTGGCTGTGGGTATTGGTGGTATCTGTTTGGCATATTACATATATATCTGTCATCCAGATACACTCCCACAGAAGCTTGCCCATACCTTTGCCTTACATTATAAGCTCATCTACAATAAGTACTATATTGATGAAATTTATTACCATGTGGTGGTCCTTCCCTTCTATTTTCTCTCGACCTTCTGTTGGAAGGTAATAGATGCATTCTTGATTGATGGTGTAGGAGTAAATGGGCAGGCCTGGTGGGTACAAAGAGGATCACGTGCAGTAGGGCTGGTGCAGAATGGTTATGTGCAGACCTATGGCGCATTTATGCTCTTGGGCCTGGTGATGATGCTCTGGTTTTTCATCTTTTGAGATTAGTTAGGGTCTGAATTAGGGCCTGGAAAGAGTGATTATGAAAGGCAACAAAACTAAAGATTTGAAGGACAGACTATGAATGCTCCCCTCTTGACCTATATCACCTTTTTGCCTCTGTTGGGGATCTTGCTTATCCTCTTTATCTCTCAGCGGAGTGAATCTGGAAAGGATGTCATTCGTTCGCTGGCCCTGGTAACATCTATAGTGGTGTTTTTGGTATCCTTGAGGATATACTTTGCCTTCGATCCGAATGTAGCAGGTTTCCAGCTTGTAGAGAAACATCCATGGATCCCCAGCTATGGGATTGGCTATTTCATGGGAATAGATGGACTTTCTCTTTGGCTTGTTTTGCTGACCACTTTTCTCACCCCGCTCACGATCCTTTCCACCTGGAATGCCATCTCAGACAGGGTAAAGGAATTTCAGGTCTTGATGTTGCTCCTTGAGACCGCAATGATCGGGGCCTTTGTGTCTCTGGATCTCCTCCTCTTCTATGTGTTCTGGGAATTGATGCTTATCCCTATGTACCTCATCATAGGAGTATGGGGTGGGAAACAGAGGATCTATGCAGCGATCAAGTTCTTCCTGTATACTGCTGTAGGCTCTCTCCTGATGTTGGTGTGTATTGTAGGTCTTGTCTATTTTCATCAGAGAGAGACCGGTGTGCTGACCTTTAATCTCCTTGAGCTCTATGGCACACATCTGTCACGGATATATGAGATACTCTTCTTTGCTGCCTTTGCCCTGGCATTTGCAGTCAAGGTACCTATGTTTCCTGTCCATACATGGCTGCCAGATGCCCACGTCCAGGCACCCACTGCTGGTTCAGTGATCCTGGCAGGTGTCCTCCTGAAGATGGGTACCTATGGATTTTTCCGGTTTGCAATGCCTCTTTTCCCAGAGGGTTCTGCCTTTTTTAGCCCGCTTATTATTACCCTTGCAGTTATAGGCATTGTTTATGGGGCCATGGTGGCCATGGTGCAGCCAGATGCCAAAAAGTTGGTTGCTTATTCCTCTATATCTCACCTTGGTTACTGTATGCTTGGTCTGTATGCATTGACTCCTCGTGCTGTTGAGGGCTCGATTCTCCAGATGATCAATCATGGTATTTCAACTGGTGCACTGTTCCTCCTGGTAGGTGTGGTGTATGAAAAACGGCATACACATGAGATCAAGGAATTTGGAGGGCTTGCCAGGGTAATGCCTGTCTATGCCGCCATCTTTTTTATCATAACCCTATCGTCGATAGGATTTCCCACTACAAATGGATTTATTGGTGAGTTTCTTATCCTGTTAGGGACCTTTGAAGTAAATAAGGTTGCTGCTATATTTGCGGCCAGTGGTGCAATTCTGGGTGCACTCTATATGCTGTGGATGTATCAGAGGCTCTTTTTCGGAGAGGTGACAAATCCCAAGAATAAGAAACTCCATGATTTAACTTTAAGAGAGGTGGTCTATCTTGTCCCTCTGGTTGTGATGGTGTTCTGGATAGGTCTGTATCCCAACTTTTTCCTGAACAAGATGCATCGTTCCGTAGATCACTTTATCAGTCAGGTCAAGGTCTCTGCACCATTGTCCCCGACTGCTGTCATGGAACGTCACGCCTCTATACACAAGACGCCTTTATATATGAGTGTGGCTGAGGAGTAATGAATATGAGTGACCTTGGATTTTCCTTTAGCCTGAGTCAGTTATGGCAGATAGCTGGAGGGCAGTTAATCCTCATCTTTGCCAGTCTTATCCTTATTTTTGTAGACCTCTGGTTGACTACAGATGAAGAGTCTGATCATGTAGCCACAATGGGTTGGCTTACGGCACTCAGCTTTCTAGTCGCCTTGTGGTATCTGGTCCATAGGGAGTGGCCTCTCCATGAAGTAGTGCTTGCCGGGGTCTTTTCTGCAGAGAAATTCTCTGTGTTTGTATCTGCCGTAGTCTTGTTGGCAGGCGTATTTGCGAGCCTCTTGAGTATTGGCTATATGCGGAACAATAGGATGTTTCGAGGGGAATATTTTGTCCTCCTCCTGTTTGCAGTCTACGGCACTATTGCTATGCTCCAGGCAGTTGATCTGCTCATGATCTTTATAGCCCTTGAGGTGATGTCTCTGTCAGTATATAGCCTGGCCGCATTTCTCAAGGACAGCAGGAAGTCACAGGAAGGTGCCCTGAAGTATTTTTTGCTGGGTTGCTTTGGCTCTGCATTCTTTCTCTTTGGACTTGCCCTGACCTATGGTCTGACCGGGACTGTCAATATCACAAAGATTGCACAGATACTCTCTGTTGGTCCATTTAAGCACCCAGTGGTCTTGGTGGCCCTGGCCATGTTGATGGCCGGTCTATTCTTTAAGATGTCTCTTGTGCCCTTCCATATGTGGGCACCAGATGTCTATGAGGGCAGTCCCTCGATTATCACTGCCTATATGGCCACAGCAGTAAAGGCCGGTGCCTTTGGGGTCTTTCTCAAGCTCATGAGTGTGGCCTTTACACCGATTCTCTCTCTGAGCGGGCAGCCTGACTTTCAGTCTACAATAAATCTGGGGATGCTGGCTGTATACTGGAAGCCTGTGCTCTGGTGGCTGGCCCTGCTGACCATGTTTGTAGGGAACCTCGTTGCGGTCTCTCAGCAGAATGTAAAGCGTATGTTGGCCTACTCTTCTATAGCCCATGCAGGTTATATGTCTCTAGGGCTCCTTGCAGCCAACAGTGAGGGCCGAATGGCCGTATTATTCTATCTCGTTGTGTATACAATCATGAACTTTGGGGCCTTTGGTGTACTCTTTCTGATAGATGGTAAGGAGGGTAAGGCCCAGACCCTGGAGGACTATCGCGGTTTAGGATACAGGTATCCCACTCTCAGTTTTTTGATGTCTCTATTTCTGTTGTCTATGGCCGGGCTTCCACCTACTGCTGGTTTTATAGGTAAATTCTATCTGTTTGCAGCGGCCATCAAACAGGGATATTTTGTGCTTGCCGCTCTAGGTGTAATGACCTGTGTAATAGCTTCCTATTACTATCTGCGAGTAGTATGGAAATTCTATATGGAAGAGCCTGCTAGAGAGGTCGTTGCTGGCAATATCAGTTTTGTGACAATGGGCGTATTGATCTGTCTTGCCTTAGGGGTCATGTACTTTGGGATACTGCCAGCAGGTCTGGTACATATTGCCAATGTTGCCCAACAGAGTCTTGCTATGGTCTTCTGATCAGTTTAGTCGAAGTCCATCTCAAAACTGTAGATATCATCAGTCAGTTTGCTCCTTACCCGCAGGTCGCTGTTATTGAAGATTGCCTGCATCCTTTTATTGCTTCGCAGGACTTCAGCAGTGAATCCAGTGATGCCGTGCTGTTTGGCAATGTTAGTGAGGTGTCTGAACATAAACTTGCCGATGCCGCGGTTCTGCCATTTATCCCGGACCACAAACGCAACTTCTGCGCGGTTAGTTCGCGGATCCAGGTAATACTGACCTAAGGCAATGATATCTTCTCCATGGGCCTCAGGCACGACACCTACGATGGCCACCTCTTTTCTGTGGTCAATGTATACGAAGTCTTTTATCTGCCTGAATGGAAAACGCTGAATATGTGTCATAAAACGGGAGTATATGGCATCCTGAGAGAGGGTGTAGAGGAGGTCTTTTATCTCTGGTTCGTCAGTAGGATGTATTGGCCTGAATGTGATCTTTGTACCGTCATCTAAGAGCAGAGAAGTCTTTGCCTCATGTGGACCTACAATAAAGCTCTCTCCCACGTCGGCAAGCTCTTTCCTGAGGTATTTGGCCTCAATGGCCTCTTTGAGGAGCGTCTCAAGGAAACGCGGATGGGCAATGCTGATCAGGGCCAGTGCCCGTTCACGTATGCTCTTGCCATGGAGATAGGCCACGCCATATTCAGTTACCACATAGTGCACATCCCCACGGGTAGTCACTACACCGGCACCAGGACTCAGCCTTGAGACGATCCGTGAAGTGGCCCCGTCTGGTGTGGTGGATGGGAGGGCTATGATCGCCTTGCCCCCATCAGACCTGGCAGCGCCACTGTTAAAGTCTACCTGTCCACCAATACCTGAGTAGATCTTATTGCCAATAGAGTCTGCACAGACCTGGCCAGTAAGGTCTATCTCTAGTGCCGTGTTGATGGCCACCATCTTGTGCTGTCTGGCAATGATAGATGGGTCATTGACATATTCGGTTGGACGAAAAGAAAAGAGGGGATTATTGTGGATGTAGTCATAGAGCCTGCGGGTCCCAAAGCAGAAGCTTGCAACAATTTTGCCTTTGTCAATGGTCTTTTTTGCGCCAGTTACAGCACCGGATTCTATCAGGTCTATGATATTGTCTGTAAACATCTCTGTGTGTATGCCGAGGTCTCGTTTTTCTTTCAGGAAATCGACTACTGCATGGGAGATCCGTCCGATTCCCACCTCGATAGTGGAACCATCTTCTATCAGGGCCGCAATACGCTCTCCAATTCTGCGCGCTACCTCTGTGGTTTCAGGCAGGGTTGCCTCAAAGATAGGTATGTCCACAGGGACCAGGATGTCCAGGTCGTAGATATCAATAAAGCTGTCCCCAAGGGTCCTGGGCATCTGGGGGTTGACCTGGGCGATGACAAGAGAGGCGTTTTCTGCAGCGCTCTTGACAATATCTACCGAGATCCCAAGGCTCACCCTGCCGTGTCCATCAGGGGGTGTGACCTGTATCAGGGCCGCATCCAGGGGCAGGTGGCCTGAGCTGAAGAGCCGGGGTATATCTGAGAGAGAAATGGGTGTATATTTGCCAAGCCCTTCCTGGATAAGCCCCCTGACGTTCTCTGCAACATAAAAACTGTTTACCATAAAACAGTCAGTAAGTTTCTTGTGGGCATAGGGGGCCTCACCGAGTGTGAGCAGTTGGATAATCTCCATGTCGGCCAATTTAGATGCACGGTCAGTCAGGGCCTTGACCAGTTCTTTCGGCTCCCCACACCCTGTACCAATAAATACCCGCTGCCCGGGCCGCAGGTGCGATACCGCCTGTCCAGGAGTGGCAATCATGTCCCTGTATTTTTCTTGCCAGTCTGGGTCGTATCCTGTCTGCCCTGGCCTGTTCATTATTTAGTCCCTTGATAAGTCAGGGTCATTCTGGCATCGGCAACAAA
>JALTHG010000061.1 GCA_027004715.1 Deltaproteobacteria bacterium | reverse complement strand
CAAGGCTATCCAATGGCAAAATTATGTCAGGATTAAAGGACGAACAGGAGACCAGCCAGTACTTTAAATTAGGTATGGTGAACTTCATCAATACCGCACCAATCTATATCCCATGGCAGGAAATGGGTCCACTCAGGGAATGGGTGGTAGAAGAAGGCTATCCCACACTCCTGAACAGGCATATGGACCAGGGAAGACTCGATGCAGGTATTATCTCTTCCTATGCGTATGCCCTCAACACAGACAGGTATTATATATTGCCAGGCCTGAGTATCAGTGCCACCGGCCCAGTAAAGAGCGTGATCCTTCTGAGCAAGGTCTCAATCAATAGACTCCATGGAAAATCTGTGTTGCTGACCCCCCAGTCAGCCACATCGGTCAATCTCCTGCATATAATATTAGAGGACTTCTTGGGACTCAGGCCTGTCTACAGAGAGGGGGGCTTTAACGAGATGGCAGATCCAGGGGTCCATGCCTATCTGGCCATAGGGGACGAGGCCTTGAGATTGCGATCCATGTCTGGAGAACTCTTTGTCTCAGACCTTGCCAAGATATGGTTGGACTATACTGGCCTGCCATTTGTGTTCGCTGTATGGGCAATCAGAAGGGAGAGCTGGTCTGCCAATCCTGCCAGGATAGGCCTACTCTATAGACGCCTCTGTGAATGCTATCAGCAAGGCCAAAAAGAACTTGAACGTATAAGTCAGACAGTGGCCCCCAGGATACCGATGAGTCCCTCTGACTGCATGGAATATCTCAAGGGAATAGAATTCGACCTCTCAATAGAAAAACAGCATGGCCTGCTACATTTCTTTGAAATGCTATATAGACGTGGTAACTTTCCAGAGGTCCTGGACCTGAAGACCTTACCTATAGATAACTCCACTGAGAATTGATACCCACAGGAAAAAAAAAGAGGCAGTTTGTCAAAAACAAATTTGCCTCTGTTACCAAAAGGTATGACCTCTTAAATGGCCTGCTCAGTTGCTACATAGACCACTACTGGAGGTGGGCAACTACTCAGGAGCTAGATAGATCCAGGGGAGGCCCCATCTTAGACCTCTGTGCAGGGACTCTGCCCCTCTCTCTTGAAATAGTAAGGCAGACGACACTAGAAGTGATAGCTGTGGACTTCTGTTATGAGATGCTACACCATGGGACCTCCAGGATAAGGGGAAAAGAGACAGAATATATATCTCCTGTATGCGGTGATGGAGAAAATCTCCCCTTTCCTGATCAGAGATTTCAGGGAATAACCGTGGCCTTTGGGGTCAGAAACCTCAGTCGAGTGGAACAGGGCCTCAGAGAGATGTTGAGGGTGCTGTTACCAGGGGGTAAACTCGTGATCTTGGAATTCTCCAGGCCCAAAAATCCCCTGATTTCTCCAATATACAGGCTCTATCTACACAAAATCCTCCCTTTTATGGCAGGTATCCTCTCAGGTGACAGGGAGGCCTACCACTACCTTGCAGAGTCCATCCAGGGCTTTTATGAACCAGATGTCCTGGCCAAAATGATGGAAGATATAGGATTTAGACAGGTAAGATATAGACCTATGACCATGGGTATTGTCACCCTATACATAGGATACAGGTAACTGGCCAGGGAGGCGAACAGTCAATCTATCGTGCATCAAGCTCTCATGAGACCCTGAAAAACCACTGCGGGGATTGGTATATAGACAGAAGTAGAGTAGATTATGTCACAACTTTTTATCTCCAGGAGTCTTCTATGAATCTATATCTGGCCCTATGTATAGTCTATGCCGGCATCATATTTGGGGGATCTTCAGTCCCAGGCAATCAGCTCCCCAGTCTTCCGATCAGCGACTATCTGATGCATGTATTTGAATACACTGTCTTAGGTGCCCTGCTCATGTGGTGGAGACTCAGCAATACTGCTATATTGAGAGGAGCTGCCTTGATCCAGGCCATCTTATTGGGCTCTATATATGGGCTCCTTGATGAATTTCATCAATATTTTGTGCCTGGGAGGTGTACAGATCCGCTTGACTGGGTGGCAGACACTGTAGGCACTACCATAGGTGCCTTCTCTGTATTGATCTTATTTTTTATACTGTCAAGGCGACGTAAGCCAGATAGGGAGTAAGACTGACAGGGCCAATGTACACAGATCAGGAACTTATCGACATCTTATCCAGGCTCTCCTCATGGCTCTCTCTTCAGAGACAACTGGGGGTGGAGGCCATTGCCAGAGGCCATGGGGTAGATACATTTCTGAGGTCCTCTGGGGATAGGGTGTCTATAAAGGGCTCCAAAATGGTCGAGAAACAGAGAGAAGGTCTGGGCACTCCAGACGGCCTGAAGGAGGTCCTTGACCTGCTTGGCGACTGCAAGAGGTGTGAGCTGTATATAGAGAGACACCATATAATCTTTGGAGAGGGGCCAGAAGATGCAAGACTGCTCCTGTTGGGGGAGGCCCCAGGAAGAGAAGAGGACCTGCAGGGAAGGCCATTCGTAGGTGCCTCAGGGGAACTGCTTAACAAGATGCTGGCTGCCATAGACATCTCCAGAGAAGAGGTCTATATTACCAACATAGTCAAGTGTCGGCCTCCTCACAACCGCACACCCAGGCCTGAAGAGATCTCCATGTGTCGACCATTTTTGGAACACCAGTTGAGGATCATTGATCCCCCACTGATATTGGCCCTGGGACGGGTAGCTGCCCAGTCTCTGCTCAATACCAGTTCCTCTCTTCGCTCTCTTAGGGGCCGTCTCCACAAGCTGGGGAATACCAGGGTCGTGGTGACCTATCACCCCTCATATCTCTTAAGACAGAGAGGTGATCGACAAAAGGAACTCAAGCGTGAGGCATGGTATGACCTCCAGTTATTGGAAAGAGAATATAGTAAGTATCGCTGAAGACAGTCTATGAAGGGCAAAAAAAATTTCACAGGGGCGGTCCTATTATTCTCTGTCATCTTGATCTCTTATGTCTCAGGTCCAGGTCTATGTGGGCAGAAGAGAGGAGAAAGCATATCTCCATCCAAGATCTATCTCGTAAGGCTAAAGGAAAGCATAAATCCAGGTGCAGCAGAGCTTATAAAGAGGTCTATTAGAGAGGCAGCCAGAGGCAATGGCACCTGCCTGGTGATCGAGCTCGATACACCAGGCGGCCTTGCATCTACACTCCGAGATATGGTCCAGGAGGTGATGGCATCTCCTGTACCGATAGCTGTCTATGTGGCCCCCTCTGGTGCACAGGCCGCATCTGCCGGCGCCATTCTCACCATATCTGCCAATATTGCTGCCATGGCACCTGGTACTAATATAGGTGCGGCCCATCCTGTATCTCTGCTCCCTGGTACAGAAAAAGACAAGACCATGAAGCAGAAGATAGAGAACGACTTTGCCGCCATGGCCAGGAGTGTAGCCTCAGAGCGAGGAAGAAACGTAAAATGGGCAGAAAAGGCAGTGAGAGAGAGCGTATCGGCCTCTGCCAGAGAGGCCCTAAAGCTGGGAGTAATCGATTTTGTGGCAAGAGACCTTAATGACCTGCTCAGACAGATGAATGGCATGACAGTAAAGCTACACAGGGGTCCAGTCAGACTGACAATAAGGTCTCCTAAGATCATAGAGATAAAAGAGGACCTGAGAGAAAAGATACTCAGCACCATAGCAGATCCAAATATTGCCTACATCCTGATGATGATTGGCCTGACAGGACTCTATTTCGAGCTTGCCCATCCAGGGGTTATCTTCCCAGGTACCATAGGGGCCATAAGTCTCCTGTTGGGGCTGTTTGCCCTCCAGGCCCTACCTGTCAGCACAACTGGACTGCTCCTCCTGCTTCTGGCAGTAGTCCTGCTTGTAATGGAACTCTTTATAACCAGTCATGGAGTACTGGGTGCAATGGGTCTGCTTGCCCTACTCCTGGGATCTCTTATGCTCTTTGATACCTCGACAGGAGTCTCTATCGATCCTGGCGTCCTCTGGCCTACTGTCCTGGGGATTGGGTCCTTTCTGGCCACTATCACCTATCTGGCCACCAGGGCCACCCTATCCAGACCCAAGTCTGGGGCAGAGGCACTCTTAGGCAAAAGAGGTATTGTCCGAAAGGCAGTAGGGCAGAGAGGTGGGCAGGTATTTCTACATGGAGAGCTCTGGACTGCAGTAAGTAGAGAGACTATACCTGAAGGTAGTGAGGTAGAGGTAACCGGCGTAGATGGACTCAAATTGAGGGTCTCAAAGACCCATGGAGGTAGAACATGACCATTTCTTTGGCATTTTTGCTCTTTCTGATAGTCAGTTTCCTGATAACTGCGATCCGCATACTAAATGAGTATGAACGTGGAGTGATCTTTAGGCTCGGCCGTGTCATAAAGGCCAAGGGGCCGGGGCTAATAATACTCATACCTATAATTGATAAGATAAAGAAGGTTGACCTGCGTATAATCACTCTAGACGTCCAGCCACAGGACGTCATTACCAGAGATAATGTATCCGTAAAGGTAAGTGCAGTAGTCTATTTTCGGGTGCTTGACCCAGTAAAGGCAGTCATAGAGGTAGAAAATTTCCTCTTTGCTACCTCCCAGTTGGCCCAGACTACCCTCAGAAGTGTCTGTGGACAAGTTGAACTAGACGAACTCCTGTCAGAGAGAGAGAAGATAAATGCCCAGATCCAGGAGATACTTGACCTGGATACTGAGCCATGGGGAATCAAGGTTGGTAAAGTAGAGGTAAAAGACATCGACCTCCCAGATGAGATGAAGAGGGCCATGGCGAGACAGGCAGAGGCAGAGAGAGAACGCAGATCCAAGGTCATCAATGCGGAAGGAGAATACCAGGCAGCGAGAAAGCTGGCTGAGGCTGCAGAGATCATAGAAAAGTCACCCATAGCACTCCAGCTCAGATACCTGCAGACACTCAGGGAAGTGGCCACAGAGAACAACTCGACCACTCTATTTCCCATCCCAATCGACCTGTTCAGGCCCTTTTTAGATATATATGGCAGGAAATCTCCAGAAAGAGGTGGGGTCTCTAGCACATCTGAAGTAGATACAGATGGACAGGACACAAGGTAATCTCCACATCTGGTCCTGTGCATCAAGCTATCCCATGAAACCCTGAGAAGGGCCACTGCTGGCTGTGGAATGTAAAACAGCCACATGAAATGTGAACGGCTATATCTCTTCTCCTTCTGATGCCAGTATCTGGACCCCTAAATACATGTAGTGGAGCCCAGATATCACTGTAACTATGGCAGTAAAGACAAAAAAGGGCAATAGAGACTGGCCTGGCCAGCCCAGCTCATGATCTAGAAAGACAAGAAAAATGGCCCCTAGCTGGACCACAGTGGTGACCTTACTCGGCAAAGAGGGAGAAATCTCTACTCCTCCCTGAAAGAGGAATAGTATCAAGACACCAAAGACGATTATTATGTCTCGGCTGACTACAGTCACTGTCAGCCAGTCTGGCACAAATCTTATAACAGCAAGCGTTACATAGGCAGAGTCAAGGAGGAGCTTGTCGGCAATAGGATCCAGAATGGACCCTATGCGGGTCTTCTGTCTCATCCATCGAGCTATCAGTCCATCAAGTCCATCGCTTATTCCTGCCAGGGTAAAGACTATAAATGCCTCTAAAAATCTGTCATTGATAAGTAGAGTCACCAAAAGAGGTGTCAGCAGTATACGTACCAGAGTCAACAAATTGGGTATGTTCAACTTATCCAACCTTATATAGCCCAAAGGTCTAAGATCGTGTCTGATCAGGACCAGTCCATGATCTTCTTCCAGATGTCAGCGGCCCTCATTAGGGTCTCAGGATAAAACCACCTGATCTCAGGATCAGCCCGAAACCATGTCATCTGCCGCTTTGCATAGTGGCGGGTATCTCTCTTCATCTGTGCCATGGCCTTACTGAAGCTTATCTCTTTCTTGAGAAAAAGAATCATATGTCGATATCCAAGAGACTGCAAGGGCTTGAGTCGTGGTGAATATCCTCTATCCAGTAAGTCCTCCACTTCCCTTAAAAATCCGGCATCCAGCATCGCCTCTATACGTGCGTCAATCCGCTCATAGAGTTCCCTCCTGGGCCTGGTCAGTCCTATCTTTATGCAGTGTAGTCTCTGTCTCTCTTTGATCCTATGCCTCTTCTGCCAGATCGACATGGGCTCGCCAGTCTGATAGTAGACCTCCAGCGCCCTCATGACCCTGAAGGTGTCATTTGGGTGTAGCCTGGCTGCTGCCTCTGGATCTATGCTCGAAAGGAGCCTGTGCAGGGCCCCCTTACCCTGCTGCCTATGGATCTCAGACAAGACCCCCCTTATTGCAGGATCACATCCAGGACATGGGGCCAGGCCCTCCAGAAGAGACCTTAAATATAGGCCTGTACCCCCAACCAACAGAGAGACCTTTCCCCTTGAGGTGATAGATCGAATGACGCCCATTGCCTTACGCACAAAGTCAGAGGCGTCAAAGGGCTCATCTATATCCACCACATCTATGAGGTGGTGGGGTATCCGCTGTCGTTCCTCATAGCCAGGCTTGGCAGTCCCGATATCCAGTCCCCTGAATACCTGCAGAGAATCCACATTTATGATCTCGGCATGTATCTCCTCTGCAAGGCGGAGAGATAAGGCCGTCTTTCCTACTGCAGTCGGGCCAACCAGGGCCACTAGAGGGAAAAGGGCTGGGGGGCTATTAGTTACGTCCAAACCGCCTCTCTATCTCCCTAAATCCCAGGACCTGCAGGATGGGCCTTCCATGGGGACAGTGGGTTACTCCTTCAAAAGATATATCCTCAATAAGGGCCTCTATCTCTTGCAACTCGAGGCGGTGATTGGCCTTTATGGCCGAGTGGCAGGCCATAGATGCCAGGAGGTCATGGATCAAGGCCATGGGCTCCTGATGAGGGAGATCCAAGATACGGTCTATGAGGTCAGTCACCACTGTCTTGATATCCTGTCCTGATACCACAAACTCAGGTACAGACCTGACAATGACCTGAGAGTCGCCAAATAACTCAATTACTACTCCTATCTGGTTCAATATAGGACATACCTCTGGAAGTCTTGAGATGTCCTCTGGACCTATATCCAGGACCTCTGGAAATGCCAGGGGCTGAGTCGCCAGGACATTGGCCTGCTCAAGCTGCTGCTTGAGCCTCTTAAAGATCAGGGCCTCATGGGCTGCATGCTGGTCTATAAGCACAAGACCCTCTGGAGATTCTGCCAGGATATAGCTCTCAGCCAACTGTCCAAGGATACGAAGGTCCTTGCAGATATCATGTTGTTCCCTGGAGACCGGTCCAGGGGCACTGACCTCTCCTGCCATATGGCCTTTCTCGGACAAATCAAATGGCAGTCCCTCAGATACCTGACAGGCCTCTGGAGGGATCTCTGCCTGTCTATAGGACAATAGACTCTCATCCTTCTCACTGTGGTCTTCCCTGAGAAGGACACCGGCCTCCAGCCCCTTAAGTGCCCTGTGTATAGAGTGATATACGAGTCGGTATACGGCATCTGTATAATAAAAATGGACCTCTCTTTTGGTTGGATGCACATTTACATCTACCTGATCTGGTTCTACGTCCAGGAATAAGGCACCAATAGGAAAGGAATTCCTCACCATATACCCTCTAAAGGCCTCCATTACTGCCTTCCATAGAAGCCTGCTGCCTATGGGCCTTCGATTTAAAAAGAAATAGAATGCCTTAGGGGATGCCCTTGCCTCTTCTGGTGGTGTCACATAGCCTGAGACCCTAATCCCCTCAGAACTGCCTTCAATAGAGAGCATATGAGAGATGATCTGATCTCCCAGCAGGGGCCAGAGACATTCGGCTCCCTGACGACCTGGACGAGAACAAAATAGAACCCTTCCATCACTCCTGAGAATAAAAAGGACCTCAGGAAAGGCCACTGCAAAGGTACGCACTATCTGTGAAATATGCCCCAATTCTGTCTGGCGTCTCTTGAGAAACCTGCGTCTTGCAGGTATCTCTCCAAAGAGGTCCTCTACCTCGACCGTAGTCCCCTGAGAACAACCTATGGCCATGACCTCTTTGTCTCTACCAAAGGCCATTCTTACCTGCCACCCACCCAGCTCGCCAGACAGTCTGGAGGTAATAGAGAGCCTGGAGACAGCACCTATACTGGGAAGTGCCTCACCTCTGAATCCCAGGCTGACTATAGAGGCCAAATCGGCCTCATCTGAAATCTTGCTGGTTGCATGGCGCTCCACAGCCAGTTCAAGATCCGCTTTCCCCATACCAGTTCCGTCATCTGTCACCCTTATGAGCTGCTTTCCGCCATCTTCCACATCTACAGTGATCCGTCTGGCCCCTGCATCTATAGAATTTTCAATGAGCTCCTTTACTATTGAGGCAGGCCTCTCCACTACCTCGCCTGCTGCGATCTGATTGGCTATATGGGGAGGAAGGATATGTATTCTAGACACAATAACTCTCTCAACTCACTGTACTATGAGTCTCCACATCCCCCGACCAGGGACGTGAACAATTACACAAATTCTTTAATCAGACAATTAGAATCTCCAAGACTTTGCCTCCAGCTTATAGAAATCCGTTATTAATTATATCTTACCGCGAAAATACTGAAACCTCAAAAGTGGATAAGCTCTTTGTTCCTACCCCTTCACATTCCTGCCAGCAACGTAAAAGGTCCAACAGGAGGAGATATGAACGGTTCCTGGTGTAACCGTTCATACCCCCTCCTGT
>JALTHG010000060.1 GCA_027004715.1 Deltaproteobacteria bacterium | reverse complement strand
TTTCCGGTTTCCGACGAACTCCTTCAAGGCCAGGGAAATAACCTCCCTCTTTGTTTTGGCGCCGCTAAGCTTCAAGGCCTCCTGCACAAGGGCGTCATCAAGTACAATGTTTGTTCTCATAATGTACATCCTTATGTGTATAAGGATACACATGTCCGGAGCGCCGGTCAAGTGACACCGGCATGTGGCAGAATTTGGCCTAATCCAGCCTTGTTTCATGACACACTGAAAATTTATGTAACCATTCACGGGATTACAACGCCCGTTTTCCGCAACCCACCGAACTGTGAGCGTTTACAGGGTGCTGCAGATGCGGTGGTTTCTGCGGGGATCTCCAGGCTGAGGCCTGAAATAGCCACAAATATCCCCTCCCTTAAAGCCATCCCCAAATTCTCAGCCACTTGAACAATAATCTTCTCTTGCGGCACAGATACAACTGTGCAGAGCGCTTAACGAAAGAGAAATAAGGCCTCGCAATGGAGACGCCTTCTGTATGATGTCGGCTCTGTTCCCAAAAATGTCCAAAAAATAGCCCTTAATTGATGCTATTTGGAGAAGTCTGTATTGAGAAGTTACCAGCTCTATTCACAAGATCAGACACTTCACTAATCTGCACTGAAAGCCTATAGTCTGTCAGAATTTTGGGGGCAGGGGCTGCGGTATCAGGATAGTCTTTCCCATCCTCAGAAAATATGCGTCGGTCATACCTGCAATAAAGTCTCTTACAATCGCCTCAGGAGTGGACCCCTCAATGTAACCTTTGTCCATGCCGTTGAGATAGCCTTTAAAGATAACAGACTCTTCTCTGCCTCTTTTTAGATCCTCCAGAAAGTGCTCAAACAAGATCCTGTAAAGGGCCTTTATCTTGGACGACTCGGTCTTTATCCTGGGATTCGTATAGATGAATTCCATATTGAAGGCCTTTAGGTCTGACAGGGCCCTTACCACCTCTTGGCTGAAGGCTATCTCGTCTCTATCGAGGCTGGACCTGATGAGGTCCTGTACCAGACGGTAGACAATTGTCCCATTGGTGTCTCCCAGTACCTCTCGACAGGTGGAGGGGATCTGGGCCCTATCGATCAGACAGAGCCTTATAGCGTCCTCTATATCCCTACCTATATAGCTGATTACATCGGCCATTCTGACCACACATCCTTCAATGGTCATTGGATGGAGATCTATAGTAGGCGAAGAGAGCTTTGCCTCTATCTCTCTGTCGAGGTCTATGAAGGTCTTTTCTCTATGAGGTCTGATCGACTGGCAGCATATCTCTCCATCGTGACTCAATATCCCATCAAGCACCTGAAGGCTTAGATTGCATCCCTTGCCCTTTCGTTCAACTCTCCGAAGAAAGTGGACTCCCTGGACACTGTGTATGAATGGGCCAAGGCCGTGTTCTATGCACAGCTCAGAGAGAAACCTTTCTCCATCGTGTCCAAAAGGGGGATGGCCAATATCGTGTCCAAGGGCAATGGCCTCTATGAGATCTTCATTCAGGTGGAGCATGCGGCCAATAGTCCTGCCAATCTTTGAGACCAATTGGACGTGTAGTGCCCTGTGGGTAATGTGGTCATTTGGAATAAGAGAAAATACCTGCGTCTTGTCTACATATCTTGCATAGGCAAGAGAGTGTAGGATTCTGTCTGCATCAACTGAAAATCCCTCTCTAAAGCCTGTAGCTAACCGTTCTTCTTCTTTTTCCCGAATGGCATCGGCACTGAAGGTCGCAAATGGAGATAAAATTTCTTTTTCTTGTTTTTCTAAACGTATTCTTATATTTCTAAGCTCTTTTGGCATAATTTATAAATTTTCAGTGGGCATATTCCAGAGGTCCTGGGACTTTATCCGGCTTTATTGGCCTAAAGGCCCAAAGTTTCTGAGGATCTAGACCTGCCCTATTTCTTGACAATGAGATATTCTATCCTTACTTTGCCCTGGAGAAAAGATAAATTCTCAATAAATTATGGAAACAGAGTGTAACTTCTCAATAAGTTCTGGCAATACAGTGTTCCCCCTCGCCCTGCCCTCTCCCCCAGGGGAGAGGGTTTGGGTGAGGGGGTTAGCTCTGTAGGAAGGGCATGTTGAAAAAAGAAGCAGCCTGTAATCGGTTACCAAAATGGGAGCCCCAAGTTATTGAGAAGCTACAACAGAGTAGTGGTTTTGCAGAGATGCACATAGAGAAAAGGCTTAGGAAGTCTAAGGAGATATTATGCAGTTTGATAAATTTACAATGAAGTCGCAGGAGGCCCTCCAGGAGGCCCAGAAATTGGCTCAGGGCAAGGGACACCAGCAGATCGAAGTAGAGCACCTGCTCAAGGTCCTCCTGGAGACCCCTGAGGGAATAGTGCCCTCTGTCTTAAAGAAGATGGGGGTTGAGACAGAGACCCTTAAGGCAGAGATAGACGAGGCCATAAATAGCCTTCCACATGTGACTGGAGCAGGCCTGCAGGTCTATATATCTCCTAGTCTGAATCAGGTACTGGAAAATGCCTTTACTATTGCAGGGGAGATGAAGGATGAGTATGTCAGCCACGAACACCTGCTCCTGGCCATACTCAATGCATCCCAGACAAGGGCCGCCCAGGCACTTATTGCTCATGGGGTCAATAGGGATAGCTTTCTCAAGGCCCTGGTATCTATAAGGGGTACACAGAGGATAACCGATCCCAATCCCGAAGAAAAATACCAGGCACTTGAGAGATATGGGAGGGACCTCACTTCACTCGCAAGGTCCGGAAAGCTGGACCCAGTGATTGGCCGAGACGACGAGATCCGTAGGGTCATGCAGGTCCTGTCCAGGAGGACCAAAAATAATCCTGTACTTATAGGTGAGCCAGGCGTTGGTAAGACCGCCATAGTAGAGGGCCTGGCCCAGCGTATAGCCAGTGGTGATATCCCAGAGACCCTGCGAGACAGACGCATTATAGCCCTGGATATGGGGGCATTGATTGCAGGGGCCAAGTTCCGTGGCGAGTTTGAAGAGCGGGTAAAGGCAGTCCTCAAGGACGTGGCAGAACGGCAGGGTGAGGTCATCCTATTTATAGATGAGATCCACACACTGGTAGGTGCAGGGTCTGCTCAGGGATCCATGGATGCCTCAAATATGCTGAAACCCGCCCTTGCCAGGGGTGAACTCCACTGTATTGGTGCCACCACTATAGATGAGTATCGCAAGTATATAGAAAAGGATGCGGCACTTGAGAGGCGATTTCAGCCCGTGATGGTGACTGAGCCCAGTATTGAGGACACCATAGCCATACTCCGTGGTCTGAAAGGGAAATATGAGGTACATCACGGGGTACGGATAAAGGATTCGGCCATAGTCTCTGCCGCCACTCTCTCTAGCCGCTATATTACAGATCGGTTTCTTCCGGATAAGGCGATCGATCTCGTAGACGAGGCCGCGGCCAGATTGAGGATAGAGATAGACAGCCTTCCAGTAGAGATTGATGACTTAGAGCGCCGGAGTACGCAGCTTGAGATAGAGAGAGAGGCACTCAAGAGGGAGACTGATCCAGCCTCTAGACAGAGACTGGAAAAGATAGAACAGGATCTTGCCAATCTCAGGGAGCAGACAGATGTACTCAAGGCCAGTTGGAGACAGGAAAAGGGAATTATTCAAAGAATTCGTGAGATCAAGGAGCAGATAGACGGACTAAAGATAGATGCAGAGAGGTATCAACGGCAGGGTGACCTGAACAGGGTGGCTGAGATCCTCTATGGTAAGGTCCCAAGGCTTGAGACAGAGCTAAAGGAGGAACAGGAGCGGATAAAAGAGCTCAGAGAAAATGGTACCACTATGCTGAAGGAAGAGGTGGATGCAGAGGACATTGCGGCCATCATCTCTAAATGGACCAATATCCCGGTCAGCAGGCTCCTTGAAGGAGAGAGAGAAAAGCTGGTCCACATGGAAGAACGCCTGAGCCAGAGGGTAGTAGGGCAGGAAAAGGCCATAGAGGCAGTATCCAATGCAGTGCGCAGGGCCCGGGCCGGCCTGCAGGACCCTGCAAGGCCGATTGGCTCCTTTATCTTCCTTGGGCCAACTGGTGTTGGTAAGACAGAACTTGCCAGGGCCCTTGCAGAGTTTATGTTCGATACAGAGCAGGCCATGATCCGTATGGATATGAGCGAATATATGGAAAGACACGCCGTTGCCAGGTTGATTGGTGCACCACCCGGGTATGTAGGATACGAGGAGGGCGGTTATCTTACAGAGGCCGTGCGGCGCAGACCCTATTCTGTAATACTCTTTGACGAGATAGAAAAGGCACACCCGGATGTGTTTAACATACTGCTCCAGATCCTGGACGATGGAAGACTGACTGACGGCAAGGGCCGCACAGTAGACTTTCGTAATACCATAATTATCATGACCTCCAATTTAGGGAGTGATCTGGTACAGAGGGGCATGGAGCCCAAGGAAATGGAGCACAGGATGATGGAGACTCTCCGTCTCCACTTCAAACCCGAGTTTCTGAACCGGGTAGACGACAAGATCACCTTCCATGCACTCACCAAGAGACACCTGGAGAAGATAGTAGAGATCCAGCTCGGCTATCTCAGGAATCGCCTGAAGGAACACAACTATGAAATCAGTGTGACCGAAGGGGCAAAGGCATGGCTGGCCAGGGTGGGTTATGATCCAAACTATGGGGCCCGTCCACTCAAGAGGGCGATCCAAAACTATATAGAGAATCCTCTGGCCCTCAAGATCCTTGAAGGCAGCTTTAGTGAAGGAGATCAGATTATAATCGACTTGGATGAGAATGGCAATATATCTTTTAAAAAGGGTTGATCTATGACAACTCTGTCAGGCCTATCTGAGGGCGAACGCATAAGTTCGCCCTTTTTGTTTTAATGTATCTTATATCAAAGTCAGTTTGAAATACTTTAATAAAAATATAGCGTGCAAAAATTATTTATCTCTGGTATATATAGGGTGCTTAGTTGATTAAAGATACTACAGAGATTGTGTCTCTTAATTAGAGAATTTAGAGAAAGGATGATAACTATGGCGAGGAGTAAAAGTAGGCCTTATACAGTAGAGGACGTACGTTATATCTACAATAATTATTCTAATATGACTGCCGGAGAAATAGCAGAGGAACTTGGAATCAGTAGAGCTCAGGTCTCAAAGATTGTTACAGAGCTCCGCAAGGCAGGAGTTGACCTGCAGAAGAGGCGGGAGAATCCTATAGAGGTCTTTATCCGAGAAGATCTCAAGCTTGAACCCAAGGTCCAGTAATCGAGTCTCATATAAGCCGTTCATACCCTCCTGTTGAGCTGTTTACGTCAGAAGGGATATGAATATTACATATAAGGTCTATATAAAAGACTGAAAGAGGTCTCTGATCTTGTCTGAGATCCATGTTGGTACCAGTGGATGGAACTACGACAGCTTTGTCGGAAGGCTCTATCCACTCAAGACCCCAAAGAGGAGATTCCTTGAGACCTACTCGACAAGGCTACATACTATAGAGTTAAATGCCTCTTTCTATCGTTCTTTCCCCAAGACTACATGGGAGGGTTGGTATAGACGTACTCCGTCCGATTTCCTCTGGTCAGTGAAGGCCCCCCGCTTTTTTACACATATAAGGCGTCTGGATCTGACCCAAGACTCTATTGATAGATTCTGGAGTGATATAGAGCCACTCAGAGAGAAGATGGCTGTGGTGCTCTTTCAGCTCCCCCCTTCTCTAGAGTTTGATAGGGCCCTCCTGACGGATTTTTTGTACAGGCAGCCCCCTGACAAGAGGATTGCACTGGAGGCCAGACATTCATCCTGGCACAGTCCTGAGGTCTGGAGACTACTGCGTAGCTGGAATGTGGCTTGGGTGATAAGCGATACTGCCAGTCGTTATCCTATGAGCGTAGAGATTACTGCAGACTTTGCCTATATACGTCTACATGGAGTTCAACAGCTATATATGGGACTCTATGGAGAGGAGAGGCTCAGGCAGTGGTTGAAGACTATAAGGGGGTGGGGTATCGAGACCTTTATATATTTCGATAATACTGACGATGGAAGTGCTGCAATAGATGCGCTGACCATGCAAGAGATGGTAAGTGACTGGTAATTTCTATCTAGGAGAGGGATGGTAAGATATTGTCATAAGTAATTATAGATGCTAGGATAATGTTATGGATTTTGAGCCTAAGTGGTTGGCATGGGAGATAACCAGGCGCTGTAACCTACACTGTGTACACTGCAGGTCTTCATCAGGACTCACTGCCAAAAGACATCCAGACTTCTCCACTTCAGAGGCCTTTAGGGTCATAGACGATATAGCGAGCTTTTGTAAGCCAGTAGTGGTCCTGTCTGGTGGAGAGCCCTTGATGAGAAGGGATGTGTTTGAGATCGCCAGGTATGGTACAGAGAGGGGCCTTAGGATATGTCTTGCCACTAATGGCACCCTTGTAACTCCAGAGGTCTGCGCTCGGATCAAGGATTCTGGTATATGTATAGTCTCATTGAGCTTGGATGGGTCCACGGCAGAGATACACGACGACTTTCGGCAGCAGCCAGGTGCATTCAGATTGGCAGTCAAGGCGGCTCGGCTCTTTAGGGAAAATGGGATAGCTTTTTTGATTAATTCCTCGTTCACTCGCAGGAATCAGGAAGACATTCCTTCGGTCTATAGGCTTGCCAAGGAGCTGGGGGCCACTGCCTGGTACATGTTTATGATTGTGCCTACTGGACGCGGAGAGAAGATTATGGATGAGCTTATCTCTGCAGAGGACTATGAGTCTATCCTCAAATGGCATTACGAGATGGAGAAGAGAGAGAAGGATCTCCTCGTAAGACCTACCTGTGCGCCACACTACTATCGAATCCGTCTCCAGATGGCAAAAAAGGAAGGAATAACACTGAGGCCCAGGAGCCTTAAGTTTTCTACTGGTGGTTCTAAGGGCTGTCTGGCAGGTCAATTGATTGCATTTATAAATGTAGATGGAGATGTACTTCCCTGTAGCTATTTCCCACTGTCGTCAGGAAATATACGGGAACACAGTTTTGAAGAGATCTGGACAGAGAGTCCGCTTCTTAGAGAACTCAGAGACTTCTCCTGTTATAAAGGACGCTGTGGTGCCTGTGAATACATCAATATCTGTGGAGGTTGCAGGGCCAGGGCCTATGCAGTCTATGGAGACTACCTTGCAGAAGAGCCCTTCTGTAATTATGTACCTAAAAAGATGAGAGGGTCCTGGAACCCCGAGGAAGTGAGATGAACGAGGCCTTTTTGAGGGCCTGTAGAGGTGAAGCGACAAGGCCTGTACCAGTTTGGCTGATGAGGCAGGCAGGGAGATATCTTCCTGCCTACCAGGAGATTAGAGAAAAAGTAGATTTTCTTACCCTGTGTAAGACACCAAGGCTTGCTGTAGAAGTCAGCCTACAGCCAGTAGACATATTAGGGGTCGATGCAGCTATAGTCTTTTCTGATATATTGATTCCAGTCGAGGCCATGGGTATGGGTCTTGAATTCCACGAGGGAGAGGGGCCTGTTCTGGAGCCTCCTATAAGGACAGAGAGGGACCTCAAGGGGCTCCATCCTATAGATCCTGCCCTGGACCTGCCTTTTGTACTTGAGACTATCCGGATCCTGAAAAAAGAGCTCAGCAACAGGGTCCCATTGATAGGTTTTTCAGGTGCCCCATTTACCCTGGCTGCCTATATGATAGAGGGAGGCACCTCCAGGAGTTTTGTAAACACAAAGAGGATGATGTTTGGGTCTCCTCTGCTCTTTTTTCAGCTCATGGAACTCATCACTGATGTCACTATTTCCTATCTCAGGGCACAGATCAGGGCAGGTGTCCAGGCCATCCAGATATTTGATACCTGGGCTGGGATCTTGACTAGAGAAGACTATGATGTATATGCCCTTCCATATGTATCGCGTATCTTTAAGGCGCTTGAAGGCTCAGGGGTAGCCGGTATCTATTTTGTCTATAATGGGGGACACCTGATTGAATCTATGGCCAGATCAGGTGCCGATGTCATAGGGCTGGACTGGCGTATAGACATAGAGACCGCTGTGTCAAGGCTTGGGAGGGATGTCACTCTGCAGGGGAATCTGGATCCCTGTGTCCTCTTCCTGCCAGAAGAGGAGATCAAGGCCAGGATAGATTCTGTACTGCGTCAGGGCCGAAAGGCAAGGGCCCACATCTTTAACCTGGGTCATGGCATCCTGCCTGAGATACCTTATAAAAAGGCCAAGTTGATGGTAGATCTGATACACGAACTGTCGGCCTGATGATAGGAGTAGTCTTTCTCAATATGGGTGGGCCAGATTCCCTGGATTCGGTCAGGCCCTTTCTCTATAACCTCTTCTCTGACCGTGAGATCATACATCTGGGTCCACGTCTTATTCAGCCCATTATTGCCTGGTATATAGTCAGACGCAGGGCCCCAAAGAGTCGAGCTGCATATGCAAAGATCGGGGGTAAGAGCCCCCTTGCCTCTATAAGTATGGCACAGGCCAGGGCAGTTGAGCAGTTATTAAACAGGAAATACAGAGACGGGATCTGCTGTCTCACAGGGATGAGATATTGGCACCCGCGGACACCGGATGTCCTGGCCAGGATAAAAGAGAAGGGCATTTCAAGGGTTATGGGGTTCTCTCTCTATCCACAATACAGCAGGGCCACCAATGGCTCTTCTATTACAGAATTTGAGAGATATGCCAAAAAGATGGGGCTTGAGACGCATGTAGTTGACAGCTTTCCCAGTCACCCTGGTTATATAGCAGCACTGGCAGATGTCTTACAGGAAGGCCTGAAGGAGATAGAAGACAGGGACAGATTTGCCCTGGTATACAGTGCCCATAGCCTGCCCAGACGTATGGTAGAGCAGGGTGATCCATATGTAAGACACATCCACCGCACCATCAAGGCACTTGAAAGACTGACAGGCATCAGAGGTTATCTCTGCTTTCAGAGCAGGAGTGGGCCAGTGGCCTGGCTTGAGCCTGCAACTGACGTCTTGCTGAATGAGCTTGCAGACAGAGGCATTACCTCTCTTCTGATCATGCCTATAAGCTTTGTCTCAGACCACATTGAGACACTCTATGAGATAGATATCCTCTATGCCAATATGATGGCAGAGAGAGGGGTGCGTCTGATCAGGACACCTTCACTCAATGACAGACCCATGTTTATTAAGGCGCTCTCTGAACTGGTAGAACAGGGTCTGAAAGAGGCAGGATGGCTGAGGTAATAGTTATAGGAGGCGGGATGTCAGGTCTGTCTCTTGCCTGGTTCTTGAAGGAGTCTAGGCCAGGCTGGGATGTCTTAGTACTTGAG
>JALTHG010000059.1 GCA_027004715.1 Deltaproteobacteria bacterium | reverse complement strand
AAGGACCAGGTATCCCAGATACATGACAGGCTCAGGTTGAAGGAGATCCTCAGGATGGTGCTCAAGGCCCAGGATATAGAGGATCTTGAGAAGGCATTGGGGAATTAGCCCTTCTTCTTCAATACCATCCACAAAAGGGCGATATTTCCTGCCCTCTTCGATGCATACTGCAGGCTGCCTGGGTTGACTGACCCACCCATGCACACCTGTTTCTATGCATTGGTGTAATACGAGAAGTACCTTAGATGATCCCTTCTGTTACCCCAAGTGCCCTGGCAATTGCCACCTTCTTCTGAGCCTTCTTTCAAGTACCCTGATGGTCATACTTCCTCCTCTGGAAATAGAAATGAGGAAGATGGGGAGATCGATAAGCCTCCCGACCACATGGACCGCCTTTCTCCCATATTATGTGCTGATTGACTATGGCCTGTCAGGTATCTGGAAGGAGGACTTCATGTTGACCTCACTGGTGTTCTTGACTGTCACCTCCGCCTTTGCCGCCGGGATGTCCAGATGAAGAAGAGAGGCCCTGGCTCCTCCTGTAACTGTCCACATTTCCGGCCAGCAGTGACCTTTCTCAGGCTTTCATGTAGCTTGATAATCAGATACTTTGCCCGTTAATCCGCACTGAAAGCCTTCAAAATGCTATCTGGCCAGGGATGTGAACAGTTACCACCAGGACCTATTTTAGGGTCATACCTTGTCCCGTATCTTCTTTATGGCTGCAACAAGCACATCTCTCCTGCTGGGTGCCTTGACGTTTTCCCATGTCCTCTTATGGGGAGCGCATTTCTTAAAAAGTAGTTCTATATCCTTCTTTTTCCCCAGATAATAGACATTGGGGCCGATATTGACCTCTTTTGAGGTCAAGGACTTTGCGCCTTCCTTGTGTACCAGCCTGTATACCTCTGAGTCCTTATCTGTGATATCCCCAAAGATACGGGCATCAACAGGGCAGGTCTTGACACAGGCAGGGACCTCTCCATGCTCCAGGCGTTCCACACAGAAGGTACACTTGTCGGCCTTGGGTTTATCAAGGGTATCATCGAGATACCTTGCTCCATAGGGGCAGGCATCGACACAGGCCCCGCATCCAAGGCAACGATCCTTGTCAATCAGCACGAGACCATTAATGGGATTTTTATAGGTGGCCTTGGCGGCCATCTTTATGGTCTTGCCGGTCTTGGGATCACGGAACTCCTTTTCTATCGGTTCTGCTGGACAGACCTCGACACAGACAGGGTGGTCGCAGTGGTTACACATGGCAGGAAAGAAGGTATAGGAGAGGCCTTCTGAGGTCTCTTCCGGTCCAAGGTCCTCTACCCAACTACGGTGGTAGGGTACCGGGACATTCCACTCTGCCCTGCAGGCCAGGGCACAGGCATGGCAGCCGACACAGCGATGCAGATCTATGACCATAGCGTATTGACTCATCTCTTACCTCCTAAACCTTCTTTATCTCAAAACGCGGGATTTCTGGTGGGACCGGCCTGAGTTCCGGGATATCTAGTGTCTTACCATCCTTTATCAGCTTTACAAAGTCGGTCCTGTGACTGGAGCCCCCAAAGAATGGGTCCAGTATATAGCGGGTAATCAGGAACTGGTCACTGACTCCCTGCTTATATGCCTTGGTAAGCAGGGGGGAGCGACTCCCAAAACCATGTGGGAGATAGACCGTATCAGGACGGATCCCAGGTGTCACCTTCACCTTTACAAGATTAGCAGAACGGTATCCGTCCTGATTCACGATGACAACTCTATCTCCATATTTAATACCCATTTTCTCTGCCACCTCTTTATTCAGCCAGAGCATAGGCTCTGGGCACTCATTGTGGAGCCAGAGGTTATTCATTGTCCGACTGAAGGTGTGGGTTGGGACACGGCCATAGACCAGACGTGCATAGCCCTTGGGAGGGGCCAGGATGGGCTCAAACTTGGGGATTGGATCCATGTCCTCATCATCAAAGGAGCCAGAGAAGAGCTCTATCTTGCCAGAGTCAGTACTGAACTTTATGGGTTTATTTGGATCACGATATGGATGACCCTTTAGTCTCACCAGACCTCCCTCTTTATTGAGTTTGGCAAGAGAGAGATCTATATCCTCCAGCTCTTCATCGAGGTATTCCTCTTCACTTTTACAGTGAAAACAGTCCAGTTTCAGGCGTTTGGCCATCTCCCTGGCGATCCAGAAGGGCGATTTTGCCTCAAATAGGGGCTTTACAACGGGCTGACGCACAGTCACATAGGGTGTCAGGTCGTGATTGACGTAGACCTTATCATAGCGTTCGAGATAGTTTGCCTCTGGGAGGACGATGTCTGCCCAGGTCGCAGATTCTGTAGGGAGGATCTCTATTGAAAATACAAAATCGAGCTTCCTCAGCGCATCCATGGTCTCATAGGGGTTAGAGATTGTATGGATGATATTTACACCGGCTATACCCCAGAGCTTTATCGGATAGGGCTTCCCGGTGCGGGTAGCCCTTATGATCTCTGCTGTAGGACTCCCAAAGTAACTGGCAAATGGATAGTTGTCCTTTAGAGAGGTCTCCGGTTCCTCTACATCTTCCGGTGCCTCGCACTCCACACAGTCGCTCTCTCCTAAATCAACACTGGTGGGGAAATATATGCCTCCTGGGACAGCAACAGCTCCAAAGAGGGCAGTAAGGATGGCCAGACAGCGATGACGCTGCACATCCCCACGGCCATACCATGCAGAGTGTCGACCAGAATGGATTGCAACATGGGGCCTTGATGCCGCAAGCATATCAATGGCCTTCTTGATGTCATGGAGCTTTAGGTCACAGATCCTTGCAGCCCACTCCATGCTGTAGCCCTTGACGCCCTCCTTGAGTTCATTAAATCCCTTGCAGTGCATCTGTACAAATTCTTTGTCATAGAGATCATTCTGAATTACATAATTGATCCAGGCCAGGAGCAGGGCAGTATCTGTCCCAGGCCGAATGGGGAGCCAGATATCGGCCTTGTTCGCAGGGGCAGAAAACCGTGGATCTACCACAATAAGCTTGGCCCCGTTCTGGAGGCCGGTTACGTACTCCCTGACCTGGGCCAGATGGGCATTTTCGCCAAGATGCGTGCCAAAAAAGAGCATCACCTTGCTATGACTCATATCCACACGTTCAGCTATCTTGTAGCCATAGGTCATCACATAGGCGAGTGATACTGCCCCCATACACTGGAAGAAGGCGGGTTCATTGGTATAGTTTTCCGTCCCCATCCCCTTGAAGATCTGTCGATAAAATTCGGCCGATGCCCCATGATCAAAGAGGGCCAGTGAGCTGGGGCCATATTTTTTTCGGGTCTTCTCCATGTTATAGGCAATCTCATCCAGGGCCTCTTTCCAGGAGATCCTGGCCCATTTTCCCTCCCCTCTTGCACCTACACGTTTCATGGGGTACTTGAGACGATCGGGATCATATATAAGTTGAATGCCGGAGTTGCCCCTGGCGCAGACCCTATGGCCATTGGTGGGACTCTTTGGATTGCCCTCGATCTTTACAATCCTTCCATTCTTGACCTTCCCTATTATGGGACAGCGCCAGAAACACATCTCGCATACTGAAGGGACTTCTTTGGCCCCCAGACTGCCAGGGAGGTCAGTGGCCACCTTACTCGCTGCTGGCGCAGGAGATGCCAAGACTCCCTTTGGTATCTTCCAGGCCGCCAGGGCTGCCGTTGCTATCCCTGCACTCTCCAAAAATTGTCTACGGTTCAGCTTCATTCTTAACCTCTCCTTTACTCGTCATTATACTGTTTGTTTTTATCAATGACTATCCCTACTCATTTGCCTCGGTTGTTGTGAAAAAATCGACCAGGTCTATAGCCATTATGTAAAAGGGATATGGTCTTGCCCTGTCAAAACGGACACGAAATGCCTCAAACCATGGCCGGAAGTGATGCTGCAAAAAGTCCCTTTCTATATCCCATGCCCCTTTAGTTGCAAGGTGAGACAGAAATGCCAGTTCGTATGTGAGGTGATCAGCTAGCTCAGCCCCACAATCTGGATAGAATCCTGCAGACCGATAAAAGGTCTTGGCCTCGACGAGACCACGACTACAGAGTGAACCCCCCCGGTAGACAGAGGCATAGGGAGGTGCAGGCACCCTTGGGACAGCAGAGACAAAGAGTTGGGTATAGGCCTGAGTCAATTTCGATAGAGATAGATCTGGGCAGAGGACAAATGGATCAGGGATAGTCAGGCCCTGTTTGCTGAGTTCACTCAATAAGGACTGTATGATTGAGCGCGCCAGAGGACTTAAGAGCTCTTCTGACGGGAAATCGGTAAGGGTATGTAAAAATGCATAGAGATGTGCCAAGTTCGATGCAAAGCTGTCTTCTTGAGGTATTAGAGGCATATCTTCCCGGATTTGACGTAGCACTAATTTATAGTAAGATACCTTTGAGGAGACTGCCAGTCAAGGATGAAGTCCGAATTCTGATGGACCTTGAAATTTCTGTAAAAATTAAGACCAAATTCGGCCTCCTCTCTCTTTAGAGTGACGAAGACTCTTTCATGGATGTAAGTCCTTCCATCAATCCATCTGCTAGTTTCTATCTTTTAATTTCTTATAAGTCAAATTGGGAAATAAATATATTGGGATCCAAAAAACAGTTTTTCCTATAGTTTAAGTAAGTTCTCAATAAGTCCTGCCTGGGGGAGAGGGCAGGGTGAGGGGGCGAGAGCATGTTGGAAAAAGAGGCACCCTGTGACCGGTTACCAAAATGGAAGCCCCAACTTGAGAAGTTACCGCAAATACCTCTATTGACAAAAAATAAAAACTATAGGATATAGCTATAAATTAGCTCTATACCATATATAAAAGTTATAGGTGTTTATTGGGTGATCATTTCCTGGAGTGCATTGCGGAAGGGCATCTGGAGGGACAGGGGATGATTACCTAATAATTGAGGACTGTACATTGAAACGGACTTTTGCCCTGGTGGATGAGTGCTCTCCAAGGGCATAGGTCATTTAGTGGAGCTAATCTTTATCATAAGGAGGTGCCTATGGGAATTTTGAGGATTGTTATGCTGTTGTTTTTGGTGAGCTGTGTCTGGCCTTCTTGGGGACTCTGTGATGGTGGTCCAAAACCCCACATAAAGATCGTAAAGGCCAAGACTATGGCAGAACTGGCTGCCCGCTACGACTCGAAGTCTTGCAGGGAGTGTCATGAGAAGATCTATGATGAGTGGGAGGATTCTCTTCACGCGCGTTCTATTTTGGGTACTCCACGGACAGCCCCAACAATACTTACTGCTGTGGATAAAGGTCTAAAATTATTTCCCTATTCAGGGGTTAAAAAGGACAGTGATATACAGGTCAGGCATCTTATGTTTTGTGCTAAGTGTCATTTGCCCCAACTTAAATATGCAACAGATGATGTGGCAAGGGAGATTATTGCTACTATTCGGGCATGGATGAAGGCCTCTAGAGAGGGTGATGATGACAAGGTTGACCAACTTGAGGCAAAGCTGGCAAGTGTAAATATTGGCTGTACTGTGTGTCACAACGAAAAGGCCATTATTCACAAATGGCAGTATGGCTATCCCCAACCAGATACAGTCTATGGGTCAAAGAAAGGCGAAGGTGAACATCCTCACCCCAGTTTTACCAAAATGGCCCAGTCGCCTCAGTTAAAGGAATCAATATTCTGTGGTCAGTGCCATGGTGAAGGGCCAAATTTTGAACTGGAAGAGCCTTCCCAGTGTGCCACGTTGTATGGTAGTTATCTCTTTGCCTATACTCCAGAAGGTGGTCACGAGACCTGTCAGGACTGTCATATGAAGAAGTCTGGCCTGGGTCATGATATGCAGGCCTACAGGAATGAGACCATGAGGAAGATGGCTGTAGATGTCGATGTAAGATCAACGTCTTACTTCTGGCGTAAGAATAAGGAAGAAGGCGTCATTCCAATGGCTCTGCTCAATGTAGATATCTACAATAAGTGCGGACATGCCATAGCCGATGGGTGACCTACTCCAAACCGGCTGGTCCTGGATGTGACCGCAAAGACAAAAGATGGAAAGCAGATCTATAAGAAACAAGTTATCTATATGCCTTATCCTGGACGTTTTGGCACAGGAAGGGAGATGGGTAGGGGACCCTATGAAAAGTGTGGTCTGCTCAGAGACACCTCTCTGCCGCCTCTACGTAAGGTGAAAGAGACCTTTGAGATACCATTCCCATATGCAGATGTAAAGAAAAATGGCAAAAAGACCAGGGAGCTTACTGCGGACGAGATGAATGTGAATACCACGCTGTGGTATGTGCCCTATGGCGAATTTGATGGAAATGAAGTCGCATTTTTCACTGATAAAAGGAAGATAGAACTCAAGGGAGAGTGGGTCTGGAGAAAGTAACAAAGAGACCACAGTATATCTACAGGCCAGCTTTTGCTGGTCTGTAGATCGGGGTCGGGTAGCGTAGGACGACCCAGTAAGTCGAGACGATAAACGTCACCATTGTGGTGATCTGAATCACCATGGCCCCCTCTGCTGACAGGAGGCCAACTGACAGGGCTGCGAACACTACCAGGAGAGAAAACTCGCTTGACTGTGCCAGGCGCACTGCCAGCTCTCGAGACAGCTCTGGTGATTCTCCACTCTTTTGGAATGCAAGACGAAATACAAATGCCTTCAAGGGCACAAGGAGCGCACCAAAGATGACTGCCGAGACAAGGAGCCGTAGATCGAGTCGCAGGTCCAGCTTCGCCCCTACAGCAAAGAAGAAGAGGATAAGAAAAAACTCGCGCAGTGGTTTCAGATGTTCGGCAATGGCAAGTGCAACCCTACAGGATGCGATCGAGAGCCCGGCAATAAATGCCCCCATCTCGTAAGAAAGGCCAAGGATGTGAGAGACTTCGGCCCACAACAGGCACCATCCCAGTGTTACAACGAGACTATACTCCTGGACCATATCAAACTTCCTAAGGAGTGGCATCACTGTGTAGCGCACACCCACAAAAGACAGCAGGCAGACGAGCACGAACTTCCCTGCGAGCATAGCAAAGGTCACCAGTACGTGATCGCTCTTTTCTACAGTAATAAAGAGGATGACAAGAATGGCCAATACGTCCTGAAGAAGGAGGACACTGGTCATTATCTCACCTGTCCGTTTGTGCTGGAGTGTGCTGGTAGAGATCAGCTTCAGGCCGACCACTGTGCTTGAAAACATCATGGCCGCGCCAAAGAGGAGGGAGCTGTATATGTCAAAGCCGAGCAGCAAGGCGAAGGCAAGAGACACACACCCAAACAGCATTGATGTAGTAAATGTGAGGAGTGAGGTCTTCCGAAAGAGCCTGGCCAGTTTTGTGGGCTGTAAGTTAAGGCCAACAAGAAAAAGCAGGAGTATGACACCGAGGTGAGAGATCTGCTCAATCTGGTCGGTCCTGCGAAGCAGGGCAAATCCATTTGGCCCAATGGCAAAGCCTATTGCAATATAGGCGATGATGATCGGCTGCCTGGCATAGAGAAACAGCGTCCCCAGCACGGCCGCGCCGACAATGATCGCAGTCAATTCGAATATAATGCCATGAAGAGTTGGCATTTAGGGACAGTTCCCTGCAGGTATCGTATTTTTGTTTCTATCCATGATAGCTGATTACTAGTCTTGAGAAAAAACCAGCTCCCCCTGAGAAAAGAGATCGACATCTGAGGCAGTGAGGATGCGGGAGACCTGTCTATCAATCAATGAGTGATAGGCCGCTATCTCGTTAGGACTAGCCTCACAACGGGAGATTTGCCTTTCCAGTTCTATAAGCTCTCCTCCTGGCCAGACAAGGTATAAAGGGACTTCAAGGACCAGCTCCTGCCTCTTATCTGAAATAAGGTGATAGATGTGACGGCCCTTGATGGGATCCAGATTTATCTCCCAGGGACCCATGGCCTTCAGGGCATCAAGTGCACAGGACAGACACTCGGCAGTGATAGTACCTCTAGTACCTAGATAGCGCCTGGCCACCAGGCCCACACGCCAGCCTATCACAAGGTCTGGGCAGAGGTAACCATGGCGATCGGCCAGGGTCTTTAGTTCCAGATCTACCAGTATCATTTCCTCAACTGAGATTGGTCCCTGTCGTGGTCATGGTCAACTGACAGTGCTTCATACCCTTAAGGGCCTCTAACTTGTGGGCCAGATCGCGTAGCACCTCAGGTTCACCACGGACAATGACTACTTCCAGACAATTACAATGGTCTATGTGTACGTGCTGTAGGGCGACAATATGGTTTGGAAAATCGTGCTGGATATTGAGAATCGAGTCTACCAGATTCCTTTTGTGGTGATCATATACATAGGTAATAGTCCCTACCACCTCTCGTCCCTGAAATTCTTTCTCCCATTCCTTCTCTATCAATTTTCTCCGTATAAGATCACGAATGGCCTCTGACCTGTTGGTATACTCACGGTCTCTGATATATTTATCAAAGGCACTGATCAGATCTGAGGGGATAGAGACTCCAAACCTGGTAATTGATGAATCCTTTATTCTCCTTTGTGTCTTGGTCTTCATATTGACCTAATGGCCTAAGTGGATGTCTAGATTGAGCATGTCCATATCTAAGGCCGAGTCTGTAGACAGCACATCTGTATCTAATTTATTGATCTTAAGGGCTATTTCCTTTATATTTCTATAGGCCATTGACTCTGGCTCTAGTTTGCAGAGGGGAGTCTGGCTCAAGACCGCCTTGCTCACGGCACTATCCCTGAGAATAATCCCCAAGAGGGCTATTTCAATCCCCAAAAAGTGCCTGCATGCCCTCTGTAACCTCTCAAAAGCCAATTCCCCTTCTCTCCTGGTCTTTACCATATTGACGATAATCAAAAAGTCCCTGATACCTCTCTGCGACGACAATATCTTGATCAAGGCATAGCTGTCAGTCAATGAAGTAGGCTCTGGAGTGATAACTACACACTTGAGCCGGGCCATTGCTCCCAGAATAGTAACTGTATTGCCAATTCCTGCCTCCAAGTCAAGTAAAAGATAGTCATAGTTATGGAAAAAGTCATTTAATTTTTCAAGCAATATGGATTGGATATCACTGTCCCAATTTGCCAGTTCAGGCACTCCAGTAGCTGCAGGCAAAAAATCCAGTCTTGAATCCTCTAAAGAGATCACTATATCTCTTGCCTGAAGATCTGGGTCCAGTAAGTCTTGCAGGTTTTTTTCAGGAGTAACCCCTAATAGGACATCCAGATTGGCCAGCCCTAAGTCACAATCCATCAAGATAGCGCTATTTTTTAAGTCATAAAGGGCATATGCCAGGTTCAGTGCAATATTGGTCTTCCCTACCCCTCCTTTTCCGCTCATAATAGCAATACTCAGGGTCTTTTTATCTATACTCATCAGACCTTCCTGCAAGAAATTGCTTCTCTCTGTTACTGACCTGGATGTCCCTGCCCCAGGCCTCAAAATCTATAACCCTGGCCACAACAAAGCGATCCTTACCCCTATTTTTGGCCTCATACATTGTATCGTCTGCCCTTCTCAGGACCTCTTCCGGACTGATAGCCCTTCTACCCCTAACACAGACCAGACCTATAGAGCAGGTAATATGGATTACCTCTGAAGAGGCATTGGTCTTGACACCTAGCTCTCTGACCATGGCCAAAAGGCGACCTAAAAATAGTTGAGCTGCCCTAAGCCCTGTACCTGGCATGACGATAACAAACTCTTCTCCTCCATATCTGGTTGCATAGTCAATCTTTCTGACCTGGGACTTAAGGAGATTGGCTATGGCCATCAAGACCTCATCCCCTACATCGTGCCCAAATCTGTCATTGACCCTTTTAAAGTCATCCAGGTCTAAAAATGCCAGAGAGAGGGGAGAGCGGTATCTCATACTCCGCTCCAGCTCCAGCTCCAGGACCCTATTCAGGCCCTTTCTGTTTAAGAGGCCTGTCAAGGGATCCTGCTCACTGATACTGCTCAGGTATTCTATCTGGTCTAAAATTGACTGGAGGGCAGGGCCTATGGTGTGTTCTGAGGGCAGGGCAACCCAGTTAGTCAGGTGGATCTCTTTAATTAATTCCTTCCAATCCTTAAGACTAAATTGAGGACAGTTGCGAAAGAGTGTAATACCCCTTAGGCCAGAGCCAGTCGCCACTGGCCCAGAACTGATCAGGCTCAACTGCTCGTAGACGGTCTGTAGCTCTCTGAATAGTGCCTGAAGCTCTTGTTGTCTCTGCCTGTCTATCTCTCTCCCCACAGAATAATTAGTCTATTAGATATCTATCATAATATCAGGCACAGATCAATCTCTTCTGGCCTGTTGATATACATGTAAGATGCGTTGAAGCGCAGTGATGTGCGTGAATATGGCCAGGATCACCAGAATTGGATAGATCCATCCCAGGATAAGGCCTATATCAAAGAGCAACAGGCGTTCAAACCTGGTGAGGAGGCCTACCTTGCACTCAAAACCCATGGCCTCTGCCCTGGACCTGGTGTAGCTTACAAGCAGGGAACCGGTCAGGGCACAGAGTATCAGTAGGGCCTCTATCAGTCCCCCCTGTCTGTACAAGATCAGATATATCATTAGCCCCAGAAACAGAAAGAATTCGGCATACCTGTCTACTGTGGAGTCAAAAAAGGCGCCAAAGGCACTGACCTTGCCCTGGTCCCTGGCAAGGAGCCCATCAACTGCATCCAGGGGGCCAAGTATGGCAAGCACCAGTCCGGCAGCCAATGGATAGCCAAGAGCAAGCACCAGTCCACTTGTGGCATAGGCCACCAGACCGATAGTGCTGACCATGTTGGGAGAAAGTCCCAACTTCCCCAAGAGGCGTGCCACTGGGAGCAGAATGGGCCTTGACCAGCTACGGCACCAGTCACTAAAAGACCAGTCAGTCACTCGGTCTCCAGATCTCTCAGTACCCTTGCGCATCGACCACATACATCTGGCCATGCAGGGTCCTTGCCCACGTCCTCACTCCAGGTCCAACACCGTCCACACTTTTTGCCCAATGCACGGACCACCTTGACGGCAAACCCGGGTATCTCCTTACTCTGCCACACCAGGTCATCTCCCAAGTCAAGGTCTTCAATATCTAGCTGAGAGACTATGGTAATATCTCTCAGGAGGTCCCTATGTCCTCTCACGAAGTCTGACATGCCCTCTGGAGGCCGTATCAGGATCCGGGCATCCAGGGCGAGTCCTATCCGTCTCTCCTTTCTGGCGACCTCCATGGCCTTTGTGATCTCCTTCCGCATCTTCCACAGGAGGTCCCATCTCTCAGTGAAGGACCTGTCTACAGGTATAGAGGGTGGATCGGGTTGTTCAACCAGAAAGATGCTCTTGTCCTCTGAACCTGGGAGATGTGCCCAGGCCTCTTCGGCAGTAAAGGAGAGTATTGGGGCCACGAGGAGCAATACATCGTGGAGAATACGATAGAGGGCCGTCTGGGCAGACCTGCGCAGATGGCCCTCAGGGTGCTCACAATAGAGCCTGTCCTTCAGGATATCCAGATAGAGGGAACTCATATCTACTGCACAGAACTGATATATCTGGTGAAAGACAATATGGAATTTGAGGTCCTTATAGGCCTGTCTGACCCTGGCAGTCAATTCCCCCAGTCTCACCAGGGCCCAGCAGTCCAGGGCCTCTAGTTGATCAATGTCTATAGAGTCCTTCTCTGGATCAAAATCAGACAGGTTACTGAGGAGATATCGGATAGTATTTCTGATCTTTCTGTATGCCTCTGTCAGGCGCTGGAGTATCTCATCAGAGATCTTTATATCCTCCTGATAGTCTTCAGCCGAGACCCAGAGCCTCAAGACCTCTGCACCATATTTCTTTATAATATCCTTTGAGAGGATAACATTACCTACAGACTTAGACATCTTTTTGCCCTCCCCATCCACGACAAAGCCGTGGGTAAGCACTGATCTATAGGGTGCCTTGTGCCTGGTTGCCACACTGGTGAGGAGTGAACTCTGAAACCAGCCCCTATGCTGGTCACTCCCTTCCAGATACATTGAGGCCGGCGAAGACAGCCCTTCCCTGGTCTCCAGGACTGCTGCATGGCTCACTCCAGAATCAAACCAGACATCCAGGATGTCGACTTCCTTGGCTATCTTCTTGCTGCCACACCTTGGACACCTGGTCCCAGGCGGAAGGAATTCCTCTGCATCTCTCACAAACCAGCTATCAGAGCCCTCCTTCTCAAAGACCTCTAGCAGGCGATCTGCTATTGCCTGGTTCATTACAGGTGCTCCACAGTCCTCACAGATAAATACTGTTATTGGCACACCCCATACCCTCTGCCTGGAGATACACCAGTCAGGTCTGGCATCTACCATCCCATAGATACGTTCTCTGCCCCAGTCTGGTATCCAATCTACTGTCTCTATGGCCTTCAGGGCCTCCTTTCGCAGGCCGTTTGCATCCATAGATATGAACCACTGCGGAGTTGCACGAAAGATCACTGGCCTCTTGCATCGCCAACAGTGGGGATAGCTGTGTTCAATGGTCTCAGAGGCCACAAGGGCGCCCCTGTCTCTCAGGACCTCTATGATCCGATCATTGGCCTCAAAGACACCTTCACCTGCAAATCCTTTTACCTCTGAGGTAAAACGGCCATGGTCATCTACAGGAGAATAGATATCCAGGCCATATCTCTTGCCGCTTTCGTAATCATCGGCTCCATGGCCTGGGGCAGTATGGACACACCCTGTCCCTGCATCCAGGGTGACATATGGGGCGAGAATGAGGAGGCTCTCTCTGTCAAGAAAGGGGTGCCTTACGTGCATCCCCTCTATATCGCTGCCTCTGAAGGGGCCGAGGACCCTGGCATCCCCTTCTTCAAGACCGGCAGAGACCAGGGTAGGGACGAGCCTGTCCCTTGCCAGGATCCAGACCTCTCCCTTGACCTCTGCGGCCACATAGTCATAGTCAGGGTGCAGGGCCACTGCCAGATTGGCAGGCAGGGTCCATGGGGTAGTGGTCCATATGAGCACAGAGACAGGACCTGCTGGTCTCCCAAGGCGTCCCTCAACCCAGTGCGTGAGTTCATCTCCGGCCGCAAACCTTACTGTAATAGATGGAGACCTGTGGAGGCTGTATTCTACCTCTGCCTCTGCCAGGGCAGTCACACAGTTCGGACACCAGTAGACGGGTTTTTTACTCTTTATGACATAGCCATCCATAAATATGCGACAGAATTCCCTGCAGATGGCCGCCTCATATGTATAGTCCATGGTGAGATATGGATTGTCCCAGTCTGCCAACACCCCCAGCCTGGAGAACTCTTCTCTCTGTATGCGTACAAATTTCTCTGCATAACGTCTACAGGCCCTACGGATGGCCAGTCTGTCCATCTTGTGCCTCTTTGGTCCCAGGTCCTTTTCTACATTGTGCTCAATGGGAAGCCCATGGCAGTCCCAGCCAGGCACATATGGGGTGTCAAATCCCATCATGTGATGAGACTTTATAATTATATCCTTTAAGACCTTGTTGATCGTATGACCCAGGTGTATATGGCCATTGGCATATGGGGGTCCATCATGGAGTATAAACTGGGGACGTCCCTGGGCCTGTCTCCTCATGCATCCGTAGAGGTCCATGGCCTTCCACTTCTTTAGTATCTCAGGTTCACGCTGGGCAAGATTCGCCTTCATTGAAAATCGGGTCTTGGGAAGCCTTAGTGTATCTTTGTAGTTCATTGTCTCTGTCCTGTAATCTGTTCTCTGTAACCCATATTACACTAGGGCCAATATGATCTCAAACTTTCATGCAAAAAGTAGCTCAAAGCTCAAAGCTGAAAGCAAAAGATAAAGATATAGCAAATAGTTGTAAGTTCTCAATAAGTCCTGGCAATACAGTGTTCCCTTCTCCCCTGGGAGAGGGCAGGGTGATTGAGAAGTTACTGAGATTTGAAGTAATACTACAGATAGATTATTTTTGATACGATTTTTTATTCCAGAGACTGGAGACAGTGGATATGAGATCTCTATACCCAGGGCGACTGAAACGACTACGACTTATTCTGGCCAGGCAGGGCCTGGATGCCTTTCTTGTAACCTGTCCTGAAAATCGCAGGTACCTGAGCGGTTTTACCGCAGAGGACATGGGTATCTCCGAGTCTGCAGGGGCACTACTGGTCCTTCGCAATGAGGCCATACTGCTTACAGATGGACGCTACCAGGTCCAGGCAAGAGATGAGGCACCAGACTGGCACCTGGTTATATACAGACAGGGCCTGGCACACACCTTAAAAGACCTTATGTATGGCTCTGCAATACACAAGATTGCCTATGAGCCCAATTTCTTGACGTGTCAGCAGTTTGATGCCATAAGAAAGGCCCTGCCTGAGACCGAATTTGTCGCACTCAGTGGCCGTATTGAGGCCATGCGTTCCATAAAGGCACCTCTAGAGATCGACTATATCAAAGAGGCCATATCTGCGGCAGAGTCAGTGCTCAATGGTGTATGGAGGGCCATAAGGCCGGGCATTACTGAAAAGGAGGTGGCCTGGTATATCCTTGAGGGGCTGTGGAGGTGTGCTGAAGGCCCTTCATTTCCTCCAATAGTTGCCTCTGGACCAAATGCAGCCCTACCCCATGCAGTCCCGACAGATAAGGTGCTCGAAGAAGGAGAGCCTGTAATCGTGGATATGGGTGCCAGGCTGAAGGGGTACTGTTCGGACATGACAAGGACCATGTTTGTAGGGAGACCCAAGCCTCTATTTAGAGAGGTCTACAGCATAGTCCGAGAGGCCCAGCTTGCGGCCCAGAGAGCACTCAAGGCCGGGCTGACAGGAAGACAGATAGATAAGATAGCCAGGGATATAATCCATGATGCCGGCTACGGCCCAAGATTTGTCCATTCTCTGGGGCATGGGGTAGGGCTTGCAGTCCATGAGGCTCCGATTCTCTCACATAGGTCACGCAAGATGCTCAGGGCTGGCATGGTAGTCACCATTGAGCCAGGGATATATCTCCCCGGTCAGGGGGGAGTCCGCCTGGAGAATATGGCCCTTGTAGAGGCAGAAGGGACCACAATACTCAGTAAGAAAGACTGGTTTTATGACTTTTGACAGGGTAGTATCTGCCTGTTATCTGCTGCTCTCTCTCCAGAAAGAGCTGACCCTTACAGAGCACCTTGCAGAGTTACGCCAGCGCCTGATAATCTGTATTATTGCAGTAGCCCTGGGCTCTGTGGTCTGCTATGCCTTTATCAAGCCAATCTTTGCCCTGCTTTCAAGACCCCTTGAGGCAGTCATGCCCCCTGGTACAGGTCTCATATTTACGTCTTATACCGAGGCATTTTTTACATACATCAAACTGGCCATTACATGTGGGGTCTTTGTGGGGAGCCCTGTCATCCTCTATGAGATATGGGCATTTGTTGCCCCAGGTCTCTATAAGCACGAAAAGCGCTGGGCCTTGCCATTTGTCATATGCTCCTCTTTCCTGTTTGTCGGCGGTGGACTCTTTGGATATATGGTGGCCTTTCCTGCGCTATTCAGGTTCTTTGCCAGCTATATGGGCAAGGGCCTGCGCCTCCTGCCCAGTGTCAGTGAGTACTTTACGCTGACAGTTCGCCTCCTCCTGGGCTTTGGGTGTGCCTTTGAGCTTCCAGGTCTTATAGCATTTCTGGCCTTGATTGGCTTAATAGATGTCCACATGCTAAGGAAATACCAGGGGCATGCCATCCTCATAGCCTTTGTTGTAGCAGCGATAGTTACCCCCACACCAGACATCCTACATCAGTTGTTCGTGGCCCTTCCCCTTATAACCCTATACGAATTCAGTATATTTCTGGTATGGTTGATAGGCATAAGTCAGAAGAAAAGAGATAGAGGACAGGAAGAGGCCATAGAGCGATGACGATATCATATAGCAAGGGCAATAGGCCCTGTCTTTTGGAGAGGATAAGACAGGGGCTCAGGATTGCCCTGCCATTTTTCTTCTTTGCCGTGGCCTTGTGGGTTCTCCACTATGTAATGCAGAGTTTCAGGTACCAGGATGTCACTGCTGCAATCCATGGGATTCCCAAAAGACGTATAGTATGGAGCTGCCTCTTTACATGTCTCAACTATGTCGTGTTGACCTTTTATGACCTGCTGGCCTTTCAGTATATCAAAAAGGTGCTCAGCTATGGACGCATTGCCCTTACATCTTTTATAGGATATGCACTCTCAAACAATACAGGAAGCCTTGCAATTATTGCTGGAACGAGTGTCCGATTCAGGATGTATACCTCATGGGGCCTTCCCCTCCAAGAGATAACCAGGGTCGTGGTCTTTTCTTCTATAACCTTTTGGTCGGGCTTTTGTGCCCTGGCTGGGTCATCTCTGACGCTCCATCCAGTAGCAATCCCCAGCATCATCAAGCTTCCCATAAAATCAAGTCTTGGTATTGGACTGATCTTTCTGTGTATATTTACTGCCTATCTCCTATTTAATATACTTCCAATATGGAAGAGGCCCTTAGAATTCCGTGGGGTCCAATTCCCAAGGGTCCCATTCACTCTGCTTATCAAACAGATAGCTGTATCTTCTCTAGACTGGATATTGGCTGCATCTTGTCTCTATTGCCTCCTACCAACCAGTCTGAGCATCTCTTTCTCTGCCTTCCTGAATTTTTTTCTCCTGGCCCAGGTCCTTGCACTGATCAGTAATGTGCCAGGAGGCCTTGGGGTCTTCGAAGGCCTCATGGTCCTGTTACTTTCGCCCTATGCCCCTGCCTCAGACCTCCTGGCGTTCCTCATCGTCTACAGGGTAATCTACTATCTCTTTCCTCTTGGTATTGCGGCAGTCCTGCTAGGTGGGCATGAGGCAGGGCTACACAGCAAGGTCATTAGAGAGGCAGCCAGGGGCGTTGCCAGCCTGTCTGTTGTCTTGATGCCGTATTTTTTGGCAATTATCAGCTTTATCAGTGGAGCAGTGCTCCTATTCTCTGAAGTGACCCCAGAACTCCCTTGGCGTATGGATATCCTCAGGAGGCTCATCCCTCTCCCGGTAATCGAGGCCTCTCACTTTCTTGCCAGCCTTACAGCCACTTCTCTGCTCCTGGTAGCCTGGGGCCTTAAAAGGCGCCTGGATGCCGCATATATCTTGATAATCTCTCTCCTTGTAGCAGGAATTATATTTTCTATATTAAAGGGCCTGGACTATGAAGAGGCCTGTCTCCTTGCATTGGCACTGGCCATCATTGCCCCTTTTCGAAAGGCATTTTATAGGAAATCTGCCCTTACCTCTGAGATATTCTCTTCTGACTGGTTGGTCAGCATATTTATAGTAGTGGCAAGCAGCCTCTGGCTGGGCCTTTTTGCTTACAAACACGTAGAATATTCAGATAACCTCTGGTGGCGATTTGCACTCAATGCAAATGCACCGAGATTTCTGAGGGCAACTGTAGGCTCTGCATCTGTATTTTTCCTGTTTTCTCTATCAAGGCTCCTGCACCCTGCAAAATTTTTACCTATATTGCCAGATACTGAGACCCTCTCCAGGGCAGAATCTATTGCCTCTCACTCCCCAGAGACCTATGCATACCTCAGTCTCCTGGGAGACAAGGCACTTATGTTCAATCAGAAGCAGAATGCCTTCTTGATGTATGGATCACATGGAAGGAGCTGGGTTGCCATGGGAGATCCTGTAGGTCCAGAAGAAGAGATACCTGAGTTGGTCTGGGACTTCAGACAGATGTGTGACCACTATCATGGAGTGCCTGTCTTCTATGAGATAGGTCCAAAAAATCTGCCTCTGTATATAGATGCCGGTCTGATACCTCTCAAAATAGGTGAGGAAGGTAGGGTCTGTCTGAAGGACTTTTCGCTAAAGGGAAGTGCACAGAAGAGACTGCGTCATGCACACAACATGTTGATTAGGGAAGGATACTCTTTCGATATCATCCCCAGAAAAGAGGTCTCTCGCTTTCTGAAAAGATTCAAAGAGATTTCAGATAGGTGGCTCGCTGATAAACGGGCCAGAGAGAAGGGCTTTTCCCTGGGATATTTTAGTGAAGACTACCTGAGGCGTTTTCCTGCTGCAGTAGTAATGCAGGAAGACTCTGTATTTGCCTTTGCCAATCTCTGGCAGGGATGGGGCAAAAAAGAGCTCTCTGTAGACCTTATGCGTTATCACCCGGATGCGCCTCCTGGGATAATGGATTTCTTGTTTACAGAGATCATGCTCTGGGGAAAGAGAGAGGGCTATCAGGAGTTCAATCTTGGAATGGCGCCACTTGCAGGGCTCGAAAACAGACCGAATACCCGACTCTGGTATCGCTTAGGAAACATGGTCTTGCGGCATGGAGAACCACTTTATAACTTCCAGGGCATTCGCAGATATAAGGAGAAGTTTGGACCTGTTTGGGTCCCAAAATACATAGCTGTTCCCAGTGCATTTCTACTCCCACGAATACTTGCTGATATCTCAGCCCTAATTGCCAGCGGGACCAGAGGTATATTTACAAAATAGTGTCTAAGGCCTGTTCAAGACAGTCTTGAGTCAGAGAGAGAAATGAAGGTATATCCTCTTAGAATGGGGCTTTTGATACCTGCGGCCAGAGACCTCCGATTCCTCTTAGGCCGTGGATATCCCAAAAAGACAAGTATCTCCTTTATAGGAAATCACTTCCAGCTCCATCAAGGTGAGCGAGATCTACTCTATCGAGGGGTCTTCAGTAAAGTACAGGCCAGGGCAAGGCAGACAAAAAAAGTAGATATAAAGGCAATTAAGGGAGAAAAATTGGTCATAGACGGCCATAATGTACTTATAACTCTTGAGAGTGCCCTAAAAGGCAGACCTCTATTGCTGGCAGACGATGGATTTGTCCGAGATATCAGCCGTGTCTTCTGTCACTTCAGGGCTACAGAGTCTACAAAGACTGCCTGGAGTCTAATAGAGAGACTCCTTTTGGACTATCTGCCCTGCCATGTTACCGTAGTGCTTGATGCCCCTATCTCCAGGAGTAGGGAGCTTGCGGCAAGGATCAGGCGGTGGATGAAGAATACAGACATCAATGGAGATGCCATTGCAGCTAACATGCCTGAATCATATCTCTTAGGACTTGACGGGATAAAGGCCAGCGCTGACTCAGGGATCATAGACCATTCCGCCAGGGTCTTTGACCTTGCTGGCCATATTATAAGACGAAGACTACACTTGAAACCGCAGTCTATCTAGACTATTAATCAGAAAAGATACACCCATACCATAGTCATTCACACCGCATGTTCGCTACCTTACGCTTTATAACAATCGTATTGATCTTTCTATGCCTGTTTCCCATAGCCATAGTAGCAGGTATCATCACCAGATCTGAAGGACTGATTCACAGCCTTGGTATATTCTGGGCAAAGATCGCCCTTAAGGCATCGTGCATCAGGGTAATAGTAAGGGGACAAGAGAATATCCCCAGGGGAAAGGCCGCTGTATTCGCCTCTAATCATGCAAGCCAGGCAGATATACTGGCACTGTATCAGGCCCTGCCCATCCAGTTCCGCTTTCTGGCCAAAAAAGAACTCTTTAGGATACCCCTTCTGGGCACTGCCATGAAATGGGCTGGCTATATACCAGTCGACCGCAGGGCCAGGAGTAGGAATACAATACGCAGTCTCCAGGAGGCCATAGAGAAAATCAAAAAGGGTAACTCCATAGTCATCTTCCCAGAGGGCACGCGCAGCCCTGATGGCAGATTGAGGCCCTTTAAGATTGGAGGGATGCTGGTGGCAACCAGGGCTGGATGCCCTATAGTGCCAGTAGCCATAAGCGGCAGTCATAAGGTCTTCCCTAAGGGAGGTCTCAAGATATATCCTGGCCAGATCAAGGTCGTTATTGGCCCTGCCATCCAGACTGAGGGCCAGGAAGGCAGGCTGTCCAGAGATATGCTGGCCAAAAAGGTATGGGAGGCCATTTTCTCCATGTTGGACGAAGACAACCGTCCCATATAAAAGTCGGCATTTCTTCGCTGTAAATTCTCTGATCAGGCCTCCAATACTTAAAGGCCCTCCTCAAGGAGTACGGCCGCTATAGGCCATCGTCTGGTACCGAGGTCCTCACCCTTCAACTTTACAGAGAGTTCGTATAGCCTCTCCTGTAGAGGTGCAAGGTTGAGGGTAATATACTTTTTCCCCCTTACAAAGCCAGAAAGACCACATACATGCCCCTTATTTCCGATCATAGTGGGAATGCCATAGGTGCGACAGTTGATGGGACGGGCTGCATAACAGATACATTCTCCATCATCGCTCAGCAGAGGACACCTTATCCTGGCAAGAGAGAGGTCTGCACCAGCGGCAATCAATTGATCCCAGGACTTAATGGCCTTTTTTGCCCTTATCAGGGCCGCACGCCTCTGTCTTCTGTCCAGAGAATCAAAACAGGTGCGAAGATACAGGGCCTCTATCAACGAGACGTCAAAGACTGCATAACAGCAGTCAGTACACCCCTTTCTACACAGGACCTCCTTTCTGTAGCGTCTCTGTATCTCTCCTACAGTCCTGTCAATAAGGCTATATAGGTCTTCAAGCTCTCGAAACATAAGGATTTACAAAAAAATAAGAGACCTCCTATAAAAGATAGAAGGCCTCTTTTCAAAAAAGAGATACAGGACCCAGAGATTTAAGGCCCTATCTTTATACTATTCCTGCTCAGGGTTACCAAAACCAGGCACACCGTACATGGTAGTACTACCAGAGGAGAAATACTCCAATTTGTTCTCCTTTACCAACTCATTGGCTGCATTTTTTACCTCACGCGGCTTGGCATTGGGATCTGCCTTGTAAAGATCTTTTATATACATCTTTGATTTAAATTTTGCCTTTTTAGTGGCATATTCCAAGATCTTCTTCTTCAGTTCTTCTTTATCTACTGCCATAATAATTGCCTCACCTCTTTAATTTTAGAGATTATCAGTATGTGTACTCCACTTGAATTGCGTGGTTGTATGATATGTATCATATGCAAGGCGGTAGTCATCAATGGACTTCTCTGAGAAGGGAATATCACACTTCTCATAGAAGCGTTCCCAACCAATCCTTGCTGCCCAATCACCAAGACGCTCATACTTATGTGCATCCTTTGCATATGCCTCAACTATCCTCTTGACAACCTTGGTCACTGAAGGCCAACGAGGAGGCTCATTGGGGATATAGGGAACAATCAGTTTGGAGAACTTGGGTGTAGTAATACGGTTAGAGATCTTTCCGCCTACCAGGATAGCGACACCATCACCCTCTGCATCAGCCAGAGGAACGGCCTGACACATGGTGTAGCAGTTACCACAGAACATGCAGCGATCCCAATTCATGCGGACTGTCTTGTATTTCTGCCCATTAATCTCTACAGTAGCAGGCTTAATTGCCCCAAGCGGGCAGGCAGCTACGACCAGAGGAATCTCACAGACCTTACCAATACGCTCATCCTCGACAAATGGAGGCTTTCTGTGGACGCCCAACATGGCTATATCTGAACAGTGGACTGCGCCACACATATTGAGGCAGCAGGCCATTGAGATGCGCAACTTGGCCGGGAGTTTATGGCTGCCAAAATATTCAAAGATCTCATCTGCAGTGGACTTGACCAGACCCGATGCATCTGTAGCCGGTGTATGGCAGTGTATCCAGCCCTGGGTATGGACAATATTGCTTATGCAGGCCCCGGTGCCTCCGATTGGGAGCTTATAAGACCCACCAGGATGCTTGAAATTCTTGAGGAAGTCAATGAGTTCCCTTAAGGTACCCTCATCTGTGACATGGAATTCTACATTATTTCTGGTAGTCCAACGGGCAATACCTCCAGAATACTTGTCTGCTATATCGCAGATCTCACGCATCAGGTTGGTGGTGAGGATACGGGGCAGACCACAGCGCACCACATAGCAGACATCGCCGCTCTCACTGGTATACTTTATGACACCAGGCTGGATGAACTCATGGCTCTTCCACTCGCCATAGTTCTTTTTGATCACCTCGGGGAAAAACTGTGCATAGTGTGGTGGCCCAATATCCGTAATACGGTTCTCCATTGGTTTGTCGGGATTGTAATTCTTATCCGCAAACTCTGGATCATAGGGTTTTTCCATCAGCTCTGATACATCAAAGCCTGGATCATCCTTATACATTGAGATATCTAACAATGACATATTCTACCTCCTATTAGACTTCGGTTAAGCAAGATGTTTCTTGCGGAACTCTTCAAGACTACGTGTCCACCCACCTGGGACCTCTTCTTCCTTCCAGAAGACATATGGATTGGAACGAGGTTCTTTGACCATCTGTGGAATAGGTTTGCGTTTGATTATTCTGAGATATGTCGGAAGGCCCTTACGCTGGATAAGCTCACCTAGACGTTCCCTGTTTCTGCCTTCTTCCATCCACCAATCCCATATCAGATCAGTAAGTTCCTTGATTTCGTCATATGGATATTCCATTCTCATAAATGGAATAATAAGGGTAGACATCTGTGCACCTTCAAGGATCGGTGCCTTTGCTCCACTCAGAATGGTGGCACCCACATCAAGACCAGGCCGCAGGGCCTCAGGCATAACGTTGATGCAATGCATACAACGAGTACATTCACGATTGTCAATCTTCAGCTCCTTGCCATCCCAATACATGCACTTACTGGGACAGAGATCTATAACTTCCTTCTGGATGTCAAAGGGACCCCAGTCACGATCGGAAAAGGCACCTGCATTGGGCTTTAGCTCACCATTTACATAGGCCTGGACTGCCTTCTGATCTATACGTATCTCATCGCGCCATGTGCCGATGATGGCACAACATGACCGGGCAATTGCCGCCACGCAGTCATTGGGACATCCGGAGATCTTGAATTTGTACTTATATGGAAAGGCCGGCCGATGGAGCTCGTCCTGATAGGTCATGGTCAGGTCATAGCAGATGGCCTGTGTATCCAGACATGAAAATTCACAGCGTGCCCTGCCAATGCAGCAGGAAGGCGTCCTCAGGTTGGAACCAGAACCACCAAGGTCCATATCGAACTGGTGAGTAAGGTCAAAGAAAATTGGCTCTAACTGCTCGGTCGTAGTACCAATCATGACTGTGTCACCTGTCGAGCCGTGGAAGTTAAATACACCGCTACCGCGATGGTCCCACATATCACAGAGCTTACGTAAAAATTTAGTGCTGTAGAACTTACTGGCCGGCTGATTGATACGGAGGGTATGAAAGGCGGCAATAGCTGGAAATTTATCTGGCTGGTCTGAATAACGTCCAATAACCCCACCACCATATCCAAAGACACCTACAATCCCACCGTGTTTCCAGTGCGTCTCCTTGTCTTTATAAGAAAGCTCGAGTTGACCTAAAAGATCAAGACAGGCCTGAGAGCCAGAATCTCCTCTCGTCTGTAGATCATCCGCAAAGCTAGACCATGGGCCTTTTTTCAGCTCATCAACCATTGGCGTATCATGTTTCTTGAGATCTGCCATTTAGTTCTCCCTCCTTTAGGATAAAATGTTTTTACATAAAATTTAGAGCAATTTAGCCAAGTCATATAACCCAGCATCATCCTCTTATACCAAAAGAACAAGATAATTCACTCAGACATCTCTACATTATCTGTATAATATCTTTTTAGTTTATTTGTCAAGTCCTAAAAAGATCCCTGGATATTTCATATAAGATAAGGGCAACAGGCACCGAGCAGCTTGCCTCTTTCTTCAACATGCTGATGTGAACAGTTACATTGAGACATTGAACTTGACCAATCTAGAGGGGAAAACTATTCTCCAGTATACAATCATACCCAAATAAGAGAGACAGGCATGAAATATTGTGATCTCCATACCCATACCACGGCCTCAGATGGCTCTGATTCACCTGGTGAGGTCGTACGATCTGCAGCAGAATCAGGCCTTGCAGCAGTTGCGATCACTGACCATGACACAGTGGCAGGTCTTCCAGAGGCCCTTGATACAGGTGAAAGTCTTGGGATAGAGGTGCTGCCTGGCATGGAGTTGAGCGTCAAGATAGCCCATGGGACCCTGCATATCTTAGGATATCTCTTTGATCCGGATTCATCTACGCTAAAAGAGGTGTTAAAACGGGTCCAGTCTGCAAGGGCAAGGCGAAATCCCCTGATCCTGGAGCGTCTTGAGAAGCTGGGTTGCCCTATATCCTATAAAGAGCTGGAAGAGATAAGCAGAGGAGGCCAGATCGGACGCCCCCATATCGCAAGGGCCATGCTAAACCGTGGCTATGTGAGGTCTATAGGTGAGGCATTTGCCCGCTATCTCAAGAAGGGCGCCCCTGCATATGTCCCAAAGTCTATCCTCGGCCCAGAAGAGGCCATCAGGACCATACACGATGCAGGAGGACTGGCAGTCCTGGCCCATCCTGTATCGCTTGAGTTTGGGACACCTGAGCACCTGGAAGAACTGCTGGTCGCCTGGATAGACCAGGGACTGGACGGGATTGAGTGTTATTACAGCATGCATGATAGAGAGATGGTCGACCTGTGTCTTGGCCTCTGCAGGAAATACGAGCTGGTCTCCACCGGAGGCAGCGACTACCATGGAAAGGCCAAGCCCCAGATACATCTGGGCACGGGTACCGGGGGACTCAGGGTGCCATATAGCTGCGTTGAGGCACTCAAAGAGAGAAAGGCAAGGCAGAGGGACTAATGAGGGCCTTCTATCTCTGCCTCTTGTCTCTTGCCTTCTGGCTTATGCCCTGGTCTCCTGCCTTTTCCATGGACCAGCCAGACTATGGAGGTACCATTGTTGTTGGATCCATTGGGGACGCCACCACCTTGATTCCCATGCTGGCATCTGATGCCACATCGCACCAGATCGCAGGCCTTATCTATAGTGGCCTGGTCAAGTACGATAAGGACCTCAATCTGGTTGGAGACCTGGCCAAGTCATGGGATATCTCTCCTGACAAACTCACGATCACTTTCCACCTCAGAAAGGGAGTAAAGTGGGCAGATGGAGTGCCTTTTACCTCAAAGGACGTACTTTTTGGATTTCATACCATCATTGACCCAGGGACCCCGACTGCCTATGCAGGTGACTTTCTTGAGGTCAAGAAGGCCGAGGCCCCTGATCCATACACATTTAAAGTAACTTACAGGGAGCCCTTTGCCCCTGCCCTGAGTTCCTGGGGAGACATCGTTGTACTGCCTGAGCACCTCTTAAAGGGAAAGGATATCACTAAGACCAGCCTCAGCCGCAGGCCAGTTGGTCTGGGTCCATACAGGCTTTCAGAATGGAAGACCCAGGAACGTATAGAACTCAGGGCGAACCCCCTATATTTTGGAGGGCGGCCCTATCTCGATCGGTATATAATGAGGATAATACCCGATCCTGCCACTATGTTCCTCGAACTCAAATCAGGAGGCCTTGACTGGATGGGGCTCTCCCCAATCCAGTATAAGAGGCAGACAGATACGCCCTTTTTCAAGAAAAATTTCCGCAAATATCACTATCTATCCTTTTCATATACGTATCTGGGCTACAACCTGAAATGTCCCCTCTTTTCTGACAGGAGGGTGAGGCAGGCCATTTCCTATGCCATAGACAAGAAAGAGATTATCCGGGGGGTACTCCTGGGATATGGGGTAGCAGCGAC
>JALTHG010000058.1 GCA_027004715.1 Deltaproteobacteria bacterium | reverse complement strand
TCGCACAGGAGTGGGTAAAGAGGCTTGATCCCTACATCAAGTTCTTTAAGGTCGGGCTACAGCTCTTTTTGGCTGGTGGGTGGACCACAGTTGAGGATATCCTCCAGCGAGGTGACGAGGTCATGTTAGACCTGAAGTTCTTTGATATCCCTGAGACAGTCCGCCATGCAGTGCAACAGGTCAGAGACAGGGGCATCAGCCTTGCTACTGTTCATGGAGATGGGCCGATAATCAAGGCCGCTGTCTCTGAAAAGAGGGCCCTAAAGATATTGGCTGTCACCCTTCTTACCAGCTTTGATGAATCCGATATGAGAGAGATGGGCATGACCTGTTCTACAAGAGATTTTGTTCTAAATCGCTCATGTAAGGCAATCGATCTTGGCTGTGATGGTGTGGTATGCTCAGCCGCTGACCTCCCTGGCATCCGCAAGAGACTCGGAGACAGCTCTCTTATAGTGACTCCTGGGATCCGTCCTATCGGCAACTGTGATATTGAGGGCGATGATCAAAGACGTATTGCTACACCAAGACAGGCAATCATCAATGGTGCAGATTATCTGGTTATCGGTCGTCCCATAAGCAGGTCTCCAGACCCTATACAGGCAGTACTGGATATCCAAAAGGAGATCGCCAATGCCCTGGCAGAGATATAGTACAGGCCCTTTTACCCAAACCCTCTCCCTTAAGGTATACTAGATGTAGACAGATCTGGCAGGCTATTGAAATCAAGCCAGTTATTTATTAAAGACTAGACTGATAAGTGGCTGGGGAGATGTAAGGGGTTACGAGAGGAGCTATCGTCTTGAGTAATAATAGATTACCTGTCAAAGAGGTAGCAAGACTCCTCGCTATACCTGAAGCGACTATTCGGAGGTGGATATTTCAGGGAAAGATACCTGCACGAGAAGAGAAGGGAAAATATTTCTTTCTGAGAAGAGATATAGAAAAGTGGGCACGTAATCACAATATTTTCCTGCATGAAGACCTCACAGATATAGATTCTGAGGTCTCTCCAGATGAAGATAGCCTTCTTGCCGCCATGAAACGGGGGGGTGTCTTTTTTAATCTCCGAGGATCCAGTGTCCAGGATGTCCTGGCAGAGGCAGTATCTCTCTTGATATTGCCACCTGAACTAGATAGGGACCTGCTCCTCAAGATGCTCCTTCAGCGTGAAGAACTTGCATCTACAGGGGTCGGACGAGGCATTGCTATCCCACATCCACGTTCTCCTCTTAAAGAGCTGAACGGAGAAGAGATCATCTCTACTTTTTTTCTTGAGAGGGAGATAGATTTTGGCTCACTTGACAGGATGCCGGTCTTTGTCATGTTCCTGATGCTCAGTCCTGAGATCAGGTTACATCTCAGATATCTATCAAAATTGAGCTTTTGCCTCAAAGATGACTCCTTTATTTCTCTGCTCAAGAGATGCAAAAAGGCAGAAGAGCTTTTTGAAAAGGTGGAAGAGATCGAAAGATCACTTCCTGTTGTTCTATGAGACAAATTTTTTTTCGTCTCGATGAACGTATTCAGCTTATTTTTATTGCCTCTCTGGTAGGTGTGGGTGGAGGGCTGGCATCTGTTGCCCTGAATCGTTCCCTGGAGATAGGTTCAAAGTGGCTGTATAGGATGTATGGGAATTGGTATGTCTTCCTATTCCCTGCCATTGGTGCTGCCCTTGCCTGTTTCTTTTTAAACCAGATTGCCAGAGACAGAGGTGGCCATGGTGTGCCAGAGGTCATATATAGTGTCTCTAAACATGGTGGACTCCTGAGGTTACGACTCTTTCCCTCTCGTCTAATCTCCTGCTTCCTCACTATTGCGAGTGGGGGTTCAGCTGGTCCTGAGGCCCCAATAGTCGTCTGTGGAGCCAGTATTGGGTCCAATATCGCCAGTTTTTTCAGGCTTAGAGACCGCCAGAGGATCGTCATCGTGGGCTGTGGTGCAGCAGCAGCTATTGCCTCTATATTTAATGCCCCTGTTGCAGGTATTGTCTTCTCTCTAGAGGCGATCCTCGGCGAGTGGACCTCATTGAATCTCATCCCCATAGCACTTGCTTCAGTGGTGGGAGTAGAGATCAGCAGGCTCTTGGAGGGAAACCAGATCCCATTTCAGACCCGTGTATTTTTTATTACAGCTACAAATGTAGTTGCCTGCGTGGGACTCGCTGTCTTGACTGCATCTGGTTCAGTCCTCTTGGTACGCCTGCTCAAGTTTTTCAATAATCTATCTGAGAGGCTCAGCCCCTATGAATGGGTAAGGGCAAGTCTGGGGGGACTCTGTGTAGGTATTATAGGCATGTATTTCCCCGCAGTGCTTGGTGAAGGCTATGGAGTAATAAGGACAGTTATTGGACAGGAGTATTCCAAAGGGATATTTGTTATCGGAGTAGTTGCCCTGGCAAAGATCCTGGCGACATCACTGACTATAGGCACCAATCGTTCTGGTGGTCTCTTTGCCCCATGTCTGGTCATTGGGAGCCTGATAGGCCTGTTTTATCAGAGACTTCTTGTGGCTTCCATGCCCTCTGTGCATTGGGCAGGTGAGAGCTATTTTGCCTTACTTGGGATGGCTGGAGTGATTAGCAGTGTAATGCAGGCCCCTATGACAGGGATATTCCTGATAGCAGAGATCACGGGCAGCTACCAGGTACTCCTCTCAGTAGTCTTGCTCTCTGTCCTGAGCGCGAGTCTGAGTCACTTCTTTGAGCCGCTTTCTATCTATGTACAACAGCTGGCTGCAAGGGGTGAATGGATAAGGCCACGTACTGATAGACAGATACTCTCAGAACTGGACCTTGCAGAGCTGATCGAGACAGACTGCCACATTGTCCATCCAGAGATGCCTCTCAAGGACCTGGTAAAGATAATCCAGATATCCCATCGCAACTATTTCCCTGTTGAAGACTCCAAGACAGGTGAATTTCTCGGGATAATCCGCCTGGATGATATACGCTCTTACCTGTTTAATCAGTACCTGTATAATGCAGTGCTTGTTGAAGAGCTCATGGACAGAGACGTCAATACAGTATCTCTCGACGATGATCTCCCAACTGTCATTGAACTCCTCGACAAGACACATTCCTGGAGTCTACCTGTAGTCCAGGACAAGAAATTTCTGGGGCTGATCTCAAAGGCGACTATACTGGATCACTATCGGAGAGAGTTGATAATTCAGGAAGAGACTTGATATATATTAATA
>JALTHG010000057.1 GCA_027004715.1 Deltaproteobacteria bacterium | reverse complement strand
GGCATTGAGTCCTACTGAAAGGACCACCATATCAAAGAGTCCAGAATGAGACTCTCCATCCTCTGTAGCCCACTTAAGTACAAGCTGCCCATCTACCTGCCCATTTAACCTGGGTCTGGCCCTTACTGTCCTGAGCCCATATTTGGCCTCAGCCCGTTCTCTGGAGGCATCAAAGCCCTTGCCATGGGTCCGGATATCTATAAAAAACAAGGTGATATCCAGGTCTGGGTCATGCTCTTTTGCAAGCGAGGCCTCTTTTATGGCATACATGCAGCAGACTGAGGAGCAATAGCCATTTCCACATCCCTCGTCCCTGGAGCCCACACACTGTATAAACGCAATCTTTTTGGGAGGCCTTTCATCAGAGATACGGACTATATGGCCCTCTGTTGGACCTGATGCACAGGACAGCCGTTCAAACTCCAGGCTGGTGACCACATCAGGAAAACGCCCATAGCCAAATCTCTCTAAGACCGAGGGGTCTATCCTGCCAAAGCCAGGTGCCAGGACCACGCTACCTACATCCAGACTGAGTTCCCTTGGCCTCTGATCAAAATCTATGGCATGGGCTGTACATACCTGCGAGCACAGGTTACATACCTCATAGTTCAGCCTGAGACAGGCCTCGGTGTCTATATAGTGGGCAGCTGGGACGGCCTGGGGATAGTCTATGTGAGGGCAACGGGTTATGTCCAGTCTCTCATTATAGGTATCTACAGTCGGCCTGGGACAGTACATGGTACAGGTCCCACAGCCCGTGCATATGTCTTCATCTATATAGCGAGGTTCTTGGTGCACCTGTGCCACAAACTGTCCTGCCTTTCCATCCAGGGCCTTCAATCTGGCATTTGTTATGATCTCTATGTTTGGAGACCGACCGGCCTCAACCAACTTCGGCGCCAGTATTCACAAGGAGCAGTCATTGGTCGGGAAGGTCTTGTCTAACTTGGCCATAAAGCCCCCAATAGAGGCCTTTTTTTCCACCAGATATACATAGTAACCAAGCATAGAGAGGTCCAGAGAGGCCTGAACACCTGCAACTCCACCACCCAAGACCAAAATAGCACCGGATTTTTTTGGCTTATCCATCTCTTTTGCCTTCGACCTACTGCCTACCATATCTACTGTCTCTAATCCTCAGTATAACTTTCAGCTTTGGCCAACAGATATAACCTATGGATCCAATCTTTTATCAGGAGAGAGTTATACTGTACCAGACAAGATATATGAGGGAACAAGCGATATCTTACGAACTTTACTCAGGACCGCAGTGGTCTCGAGTATAAACAAAAACTGAAGCTTCTCAGTAAGTATGGGCCTCTATAGGGAGGCCCATGAGACTGTTGAGAGAGCACAGAATTTTTACTAATAAATAAATATAATAGCAGACAATAGTTTAATGTGTCAAGTCTGGACAGACCTGGATTCCCCACTGCCGATCTTCAGGGTCAGGTGGAAGGAGAATGGATGCAGTGCAGCCTTTCAGCCGGCCAATCTCCCTGCAGAAGGAAATTACATCTGGTATTAATATGGCGTATAAGGCCTTTTCGATCTACAATAATCCCGAACTCTCGCTCCATAGGGCCAGAGGGCTCGGTCAAGGCCCTTTGTAAATCGTCTCACGATTAGAGATGGCAAATTCATTATCACAAAAGACAAAAGTCATATCAATAGCCAATCAGAAAGGCGGTGTAGGAAAGACTACTACAGCGGTAAATCTGGCGGCAGGTCTGTCTCTTCTTCAGAAGTCTGTACTGCTCATAGATTGCGATGCCCAGGGAAATGCCACGAGCGGCCTGGGTCTTGTCCATAGCGAGCTGGGAAGACACCTCTATCATGCTATTGTCGGCCTGGTTGATCCGACAGAGGTGATACACCCTACATCCATGAAAAATCTCTTTATAATACCCTCGAATACAGACCTTGTTGGGATAGAGGTAGACCTTGCAGGACGCGAGGGCAAAGAGGGTGTGCTTAGAGACCTCCTGGCCTCCATAGATCCCTTTGACTATATATTGTTAGACTGTCCTCCCTCTCTGGGCCTGATGACCATAAATGCCCTGACTGCCTCTGACTCTGTAATTATCCCCATGCAGTGTGAATATTATGCACTTGAAGGTCTGAGCCAGCTTGTCAAGATAATAAGATTAGTAAAGCACAGCTACAACCCCAAGCTCCACATTGAAGGCCTGCTGCTTACTATGTATGACTATCGTATCCGGCTTGCATATCAGGTCGCATGTGAGGTCCGTACCCACTTCAGAGACCTGGTCTATAGGACTACTATCCCAAGAAACGTAAAATTGAGCGAGAGCCCCAGCCATGGCAAGCCAATATTTATATATGAACCGAGATCTAAGGGGGCTGAGAGCTATCTGGCCTTGGCCATGGAGTTTCTGCGCCGCAAGGGAGTGAGTTTTCAGCACTAGAAATGCCTCTTCATATATTCCTCCAGGCGATCATAGGCCTTGTTCAATATATCTTCAGAAGGCAGGAAAGTTACGCGGAAGTGGGGTGTCTTGGGTAGCGAGCCAAAGCCACTGCCATGTACTACTATTACACCTGTCTCACGGATAAGGCCCTTTACAAATGACTCGTCGTCTATATCCAGATCGATCCTGGGAAAGGCATAAAAGGCCCCATTAGGCCTCTGACAGGATATATTTGGAATGGCATTCAGCCTCTCGACCGTCAGGTCCCTACGCCTCTGCAGCTTTTTTATGGTCTCTTTGATATGGGCCTGGTTGCCATTGAGGGCAATGGGTATTGCAAACTGCTTTGGGTGCGAGGTACAGAGCCTTGCCCGCACGAGTTTTTTCATGGCCTCGGTATAGTCTTCCACGAGCTCTGAGGCCCCACTCACTACGGCCCAGCCAATACGGAAGCCAGGGGCAAGATAAGACTTAGAGAGACCATTAAAGGTCACTACAGGGAGCTCTCTGTCCAGAGAGGCTATACTGATGTGGCGTTGGCCATTCAAGATGAGCTTGTTGTATATCTCGTCACTGAGGATTACCAGATTATGACGCCTTGCAACTGCTATTATCTGACGCAAGGTCTCTTCCCTATAGACCGCTCCTGTCGGGTTATTGGGATTTATGATCACAATTGCCCTGGTCTTTTCATCTATCTGACTCTCCATATGGGCAACATCTGGCTGCCAGCCATTGTCTTCATCCAGGAGATATGGCCTGGCCACGCCGATCAGACGGCTGAGCAGGGCATTGTAGAGAGGATATCCTGGTGAAGGGACCAGGACATTTTCTCCCTTGTTTACCAGGGCAGAGAGGGCAAAGTCTATGGCCTCGCTGGCACCAGTAGTAATCAGTATCTCATAGGGCTCTATGCCACTATTCTTGACCTCATGGCTCACGGCCTCTATGGCCTCTGGTACCCCCTCGGATGCAGAATACCCGGTATGGTTATCCAGCATGGCCTGATAAGTGGCATCTATAAGGTGTCTGGGTGTTACAAAGTCAAAGAGTATGGGGTCTCCTATGTTGAGATAGAAGAGATCTCCGCCAGACTTTTTCCTCTCTTCTGCTAACTTTGTGATGTCTCTTATGGCATAGGCAATATGTGCTGTCCGCCTCGAAGGGCAGACCTTTTTAAGTGTACTCATAGGAATCCTTCCTTAGAAAATTTTGACAACCATTTTGATGAATTCACCTATTGTGCCATTTTGTCAATAGGATTCTACAGGGGCATATATCTACTGCCGCAGTATACGTCTATCGCCTATACGTATAGTTACCCGCTGGCTATCCAGATAGTCGAGGAGAGGTATCATGTATTTCCTGGAGAGCCCACCTGTGAGGCCACGAAAGTCCTTTATCCCAAGCTCACCGTGTCTTTCTATAAATCTGGAGACCATATCCTTGATTCTCTCCAGAGTGCTAAAGTGGTAATAGAGCCCGCCCTTTAAGGGCACCAGGACCTTCTCTCTGACCATAAGGTCAAATATACGTCCTGCCGCTACCTCATATCCCTCTATCATGGAAATGGCATCTCTACGGGATGGGGGCTGAAGGCCGGCCTGTTTGAAGATGCCCTCGAGGCGCTTTTTGATCTCTTCTTCTTCTATCCCCAGGGCCACCTTGTGGTCAGAAAGGTATACTAAGTCCTTATCCTGAGATATCTCTCCTGACCCTATGAGGTCAGACAGGAGCCTTTGAAAGAGCTTTTGGTCTTTGAGTATGGGAGAGAGACGAGACCTGAGTTCCTCTTTGGCCAGACCCTGGGCCAGGGGATTGTCCCTATGAAAGCTATTCAAGACCTCCTTTGCCTGCCTCTTCAGGGCCTCATAGACCTTCTTATGGACAAATCTTCTCTTCCCACCTTCCAGGCCTATAACCCTCTCAGACCTCAGGAGACGATTGAGCTCCTGGTCCAGCTCCTCTCCATAGAGACTGGCACGCATTGCAATCTCTGGTACTGTGAGTCCCTTAGCACCGCTCTGCCTCAGGTGATACTCTATGATATCACGTGGTCTGCCTCTGGCCAGGAGCTCGAGTTCTGCCCATAGCTCTGGCCTGCTGCGTTTCCTCTTCCTGGGGACAGGATTGAGGATCACCCCACCACCTATGGTCCTGATGGGTGAATAGCTCCTTATGACATAGCGGTCTCTGGAAAGGACAGCTACCGGTCTATCCAGTCTTATCTGGATATACTCCTTTGAACCAGGGGTGATCTCCATTCCCTGGAGTAGTACCCTGCCAGTTATCTCGGTCGTCCCCACATGAAAACGCACCGGGCTCCTGTGTCTCAGGGGACGGGCTGCACTGGCCAGATACAGAAACTCCAGATCCAGGAGGCAGCTCGGATGCAGACTGCCAGGGGTGGCTATGACATCCCCTCTATCTACCTGATCCCTGGAAATGGCCTGCAGGTTGAGGGCAGTACGCATCCCTGGCTGGGCCTCCTGGATGTCATGCCCATGGGACTGGATGCCACGGACCCTGGCAGTTATCCCCCTGGGATAGATAGAGACCATATCTCCTGCTCTGACACGGCCAGAGATAGACGTACCTGTGACTACTGTGCCAAAGCCCTTTATGGTAAATACCCTGTCAACTGGAAGGCGATATGGACCGGCTACAGGCCTGGGGACTACCTCTATAACCATCTTGTCCAGGACCTTGAGGAATTCATCTAGGCCTTCACCTGTAGTAGAGGAGACGGCCAGTATAGGTGCATCCTCCAGGAATGTGCCAGAGACAAATGCACGGGTGTCCTCAACGACCATATCCAGCCACTCCTGATCCACCAGGTCCTTTTTGGTCAGGACAGTGATCCCCTTTTTGACTCCAAGGAGCTGGCATATCTCCAGGTGCTCTCTGGTCTGTGGCATGACCCCTTCGTCGGCAGCTATCACAAGGACCACAAAGTCTATCCCAGTGGCCCCAGCCACCATATTCTTTACAAAGCGTTCGTGGCCCGGGACATCTACTATACCTACCTGTTGGCCTGATGGAAGACAGAGGTGGGCAAATCCGAGCTCTATGGTAATGCCTCGTTCCTTTTCATCCTTAAGCCGGTCGGTATCTATCCCGGTGAGGGCCTTTACCAGGGTAGTCTTTCCGTGATCAATATGGCCAGCCGTACCGACAATGATAGTCTTGGCGTGCATACTCCACCTTATACCTTTACCCTGGGAAACATGGGCGGTATCTTTGAGATCTTGGTACCAGGCACCAGGAGTCCCCAGTGCCTGGCTGCCTCAAAGTTCAGGCCCTTTTCTGGATCAATGCCCAGTGCCTCCTGCATCTTTCTGGCGCTTGTAGGCATTACTGGAGCTATCAGGATGGAAAAGATCCGCAGTGCATCAAGGAGGCTATATAGCACGTCTCTCAACTGGCCTGCCTTGTTGGGGTCCCTGGCCAGGACCCATGGGGCAGAGGCATCGATCAGCTTGTTGGCCATATTTATTACCTCCCAGACCCCCTGGAGGGCCCTGTGTATCTCAAAGGCCTCCATGGCCTCTCTCCAGTGAGGTACCAACCTGACTACTGCCTTTCGCAGGTCCCTCTCTGGTCCATCCAGGTCCCCTGGCACAGGGACCTTCCCACCCAGATATTTATAGACCATGGTCAGGATACGGCTTACCAGGTTTCCAAGGTCATTGGCAAGATCGGCATTTATCCTCAGCCTAAAGGACTCCTCGCTAAATCTGGCATCCAGACCAAAGGTCATCTCTCTCACCAGGCAGTATCTGGTTGCATCCACCCCAAATGCCTCTACCAGGTCCCCTGGTCTTATCACGTTTCCCAGGCTCTTGGACATCTTCTGAGCCTGGATCTGCCAGTAGCCATGGACGTGGATATGTCTGTAGGGCTCGAGCCCAAGGGCCCTGAGCATGGTGGGCCAGTATACACAGTGTGGCTTCAGGATATCCTTGGCTATCACGTGTTCGGCCACTGGCCAGAACTTTGAAAAATTGGGGCCATCTGGGAAACCGATCCCTGTAAGGTAGTTTATCAGGGCATCAAACCAGACATAGGTCACAAATCTGTGGTCAAAGGGGAGGGGGATACCCCAGGTAAGCCGGGTGGAGGGCCTTGAGATACAGAGGTCATCTAGAGGCTCTTTCAAAAAAGAGAGCACCTCATTTCTGTAATGCTCAGGTGTAATAAACGATGGGTGTCTCTTTATATGGTCCACCAGCCAGTCCTGATAGCGGCTCATGAGAAAGAAATAATTTTTTTCCTTTAGCCTTACTGGAGGGATGCCGTGGTCAGGGCACTTTCCGTCTACCAGTTCCCGCTCTGTATAGAAGCGTTCACATCCAAAGCAGTATAGTCCTTCATATTCCTTAAAGACTATATCTCCCTTATCATAGATCTCCTGAAGCACACGCTGGACAGTGGCAATATGATCTGGGTCTGTGGTGCGAATGGATCTATCAGGCTCTATATCCAGGAGGGCCCATGCATCCCTGAAGAGAGAGTTTATCCTGTCTACATAGGTCTTTGGATCTATACCCTGCCTCTTGGCCGTCTGGAGGATCTTGTCTCCATGTTCATCTGTGCCAGTCAAAAAAAAGGTCTCATCGCCGAGCAGTCTGTGAAATCGGTTCTCTATGTCTGCAATTACAGTCGAATATGCATGTCCAAGGTGTGGTTCTGCATTTACATAATAAATAGGTGTGGTTATATAGAATCTATCTCTCATTTTTCCTGGCACTTGAGACATGCCTTCCCCTTTTGATCTGTAGCCCTGGACATGCCCTCTCCATTGTCTTGTGACTGGAGATAGGCCCCATATTCATAGGTGAGGCAGCACAGCAATCTCCCGCACAGCCCTGAAATCTTGTTCGGATTCAGAGGGAGATTTTGGTCCTTGGCCATCCTTATGGATACAGGCACAAAACCCCTGAGAAACCTGGCACAGCACAGCTCACGGCCACAGAGCCCTATTCCGCCTATCATCCTGGCCTTTTGCCTGATACCTATCTGTCTCATTTCCACCCGTGTCCTTAAGGTACCTACCAGATCCCTTACCAGTTCCCGAAAATCTATTCTGCCCTCTGCAAAATAGTAAAATATTGTCTTACTCCCATCAAAGAAGCTCTCTACTCTGACCAGTCTCATTGAGAGACCAAGGTCATGGATACGTTCTATACACAGGTCATAGGCGGCCTTTTCTCGATCCAGATTCTGATAGTACAACTGTATCTCATGGGTACTGGCCAGGCGCTCTACTCTAGGGAGGGCCTTTAACTGCCCATCTATTATGACAGGATTCCCTATTACCTGTCCCACCTCTGATCCATGGTCTGTGGACACCAGTACCCACTCTCCATCCCTTACAGAGATATGGTCTGCACTGTAGTGCTGAGTCTGCCAGTCTGGTCTAAAACGCACTGTAATCAGGACTGTAGACATATCGGTCTGCCTGGCACCAGGCAATCGCTTGAGCCTATCTGATCCTATCCGCTTTTCTTTTCCCATGATCTGATTTGTAGTAATCTGGCTCCAATATCAGAGTAAATTAGCTTTGAATTCCCAAAAAGGCAACCTGTTGGCTGAATAAAGCAAAGAGGACGGAGACTGATTACGGTTAGGGAAAGGCTGGAAGATCAGGTCTTGTCTCTCCCATATTGGTCCTCAAAACGGACTATGTCATCTTCTCCTAGATAACTCCCGTTTTGTATCTCAATTATCTCCAGGGGTATGCGTCCAGGGTTCTCAAGCCTGTGTCTCTGTCCTGGAGATATAAATGTGGACTCGCTTTCCCTCAGGAGAAATACATCACTGTCTCTGGTTACACGGGCCGTTCCCTTTACTACTACCCAGTGTTCTGAACGATGGTAGTGCATCTGCAGGGAGAGCTTTGCCCCTGGCTTTACACTGATACGCTTGATCTTAAAACGAGGTGCCTCTTCAAGCACTGTATAGCTCCCCCATGGGCGATAGGCCGTCTTGTGCACCAGGTATTCCTCCCGCCCTGCAGACTTCAGGTGTTTGACGACCCGGCGTATCTCCTGACTGCTATTCAGGGGCTGTACTAATACGGCATCCGCAGTCTCTATGACCAGGATATCTTTTATGCCTAAGGTCGCCACAAGGCGATCCTCGGCCCATACCAGACTATCGGATGTATCTATTGCTATGACGTCGCCCTGGATCACATTACCTGATTCGTCTTTAGGCAGGACTTCATGCAGGGCCTGCCACGAGCCCACATCACTCCAGCCCATATCTACAGGGACCATGGAAAGCCCTTTTACACGCTCCAATATGGCATAATCTATGGAGTCTGATGGGCACTTGCTGAAGCTCTCTTTATTCAGATAGATCAGGCTATCTCCCTCTCGCCTTGCCTCTTCCAATGCATCTCTACAGGCACCAAGCATCTCAGGGACAAGGCGCTCTGCCTCCTCTAATAACCTGCTGGCCCTAAAGAGAAAGATACCACTGTTCCAATAGAAGTTCCCCCTGGCTATATATTTCTCCGCAGTGACCTGGTCTGGCTTTTCTACAAATTGTCTCACCCTACCCCCATCTCCGACCTCAATATATCCATAGGCCGTCTCTGCCCGGTCCGGGCGGATGCCAAAGGTCACTAAGGCCCCCTGTGCCGCCAGCAACAGGCCCTTACTGGCGGCCTGGACAAACTCATCAGCCTTCTGAATCAGGTGATCTGCAGGCGCAATCAGGAGGAATGGATCGGCCCCTCCTGATGAGGCCTCAAGGGCCGCTACCAGACAGGCAGGGGCAGTATCCCGCCTTACCGGTTCAACAATAAGCCTGACTGTAGTGTCCAGCCCGAGGTCAGCTACCTGCTCCATTACCATAAAACGGTGTTCTTCCCCCACCATAATTATGGGACTGCAGCTACCTGATACATCTTTTATCCTGTAGCAGGTCTCCTGCAGTAAGGTCTTGTCACCGGTCAATCTAAAGAGTTGCTTTGGATAGAGTTTCCGTGACAGAGGCCAGAGCCGAGACCCAAATCCACCTGCCAGGATAACTGGCTGGACCTGTATATCCACCTGACTACTCATAACTATCTCCCTATATATCAGAAAATCTACCAGCCTTCCCAGTAACCTATCAGTCCCACAGAGAGCCCTACAAAGAAATTGATCCCCTTGACCTTGATAAAGTCTATGCGTGACTCTGCGAGCAGAGGT
>JALTHG010000056.1 GCA_027004715.1 Deltaproteobacteria bacterium | reverse complement strand
AACGCACCAGAGAGATCGGCATCCGCCTGGCCATAGGTGCCCTGGAGAGGGATGTGCTCCTGCAATTTCTGGTAGAGGCCGCTGTCCTGTCTTCGTTTGGAGGCCTCCTGGGTGTCATTATGGCCATCGCTGCCTCTGTGTGGCTGGCCAGTGCGCTAGAGGTGCCCTTTGTCTTCAATCTTCCCATCGTGGCCATTGCCTTCCTGTTTTCTGCAGGGGTAGGCGTGATCTTCGGCTACTTTCCGGCCCGCAAGGCCGCGCGCCTCAATCCCATAGAGGCCCTGCGACATGAGTGAACCTGCGTAGTTGTTCGCATCTCTACGCTTACGTTCTGGCAATAGGGAAGGGCATGTTGAAAAAAGAGGCAGTCTGTACTAGGTTGCCAAAATGGGAGCCCAACCTATTGAGGAGTTACTTATATTAATGATAATCTACTGAATCTATAAAGGCACTCATCTTGTTCGGCATTTGAAGTGCATAATTTGAGATGATAAGTCTTAACAGGGTCTAAAGAGATTTTTATTCGTTTCATTCTGTCCAGTATTTGCAAAATTTGAAACATGGAGTAAAAAGGATTAATCAATTAGGATGCAAGAAATTAAATTATGGCACTGGAGGTAGATTATGTCAAAACGTATAGTTATCTGTTGTGATGGGACATGGGATACACCTATAAAGGCATCAGTTACTAATGTAGTTAAAGTGGCCCGTTCTATCGAGGTCAAAGATTCCAATGGAACCGATCAGATCGTCTTTTACGACTGGGGTGTGGGCACAGGCAACAGGCTAGATAAAATGGTTGGGGGAGCTCTTGGTAAGGGCCTTGATAGAAACATCAAGGACGCCTACCGTTTTTTGGTCCACAACTACGCCAGTGATGATGAGGTATATCTCTTTGGATTCAGTAGAGGTGCCTATACGGTCAGGAGCCTGGTTGGATTTATCCGCAACTGCGGACTGCTTAAGAAGATCTATTCTGATAAGATACCTGATGCCTACAATATCTACCGTTCTCCCTCTAAGCCGGATGCAAAGGAGGCACAAGAATTCCGAAACAAATTCTCAAATGAGATAACCATAAAATTCCTTGGCGTGTGGGATACAGTCGGTGAACTTGGGATCCCCTTGGGAATATTTAAACAGTTCAATGAAAAAAGATATAGCTTTCACGATACCAAGATCAGCGGGATCGTTGAAAATGCCTATCATGCCCTCGCTATTGATGAGAGGCGTAAGCCCTTTTCCCCAACTATCTGGAAGACAAAAAAACGTCGTAAAAATGTTGAGCAGGTGTGGTTTGCCGGGGTCCATGGCGATGTCGGAGGTGGATATCCTGAGACCAGGCTTTCAGATGAGACCCTCAAATGGATGGTTGATAAGGCAGCTAAGTGTGGGCTTGCCTTTAATATGGAGTACATAGAATCTATAACAGAGAAGTCCAGGGAACGTCTACATAATTCCTATACACCTGGATACTTTGTCTTTGGTCCTTATATCCGTCCTATTGGAGTCACTGGTGTTGATGAAAGCGTCCATCCCTCAGTACTTGAACGCTATCATAAAAAGAGGTCTTACAGGCCCAAAAACCTGATAGAATATCTAAATAGGCAGGAATAGGTGTCCACATTCCCACTAGAATGCTACTGGACATAGACATGGACGGTTGCAACAGTAGGGATGTGAAGAGTTAAGACAGGAATGATATGGGGTCAGGGCTACACATTTGACAGTATTGTCAAATGTGTAGCCCTGACCCCATAGACTCAAGTCTTCGTCGATATCTTATTACGTAACAACTTCAAGAGATCAGCAGGAGAATTATTCTGAAGGAATATGTTGAACTGATCTCGATAGTTCTTTATCAGACTCACACCTTCAACAAGCACATCATAACCTACCCATCTATTGTCCCTAAAAATGAGCCTGTAGTCAATCGGGGTCTTTTGAGGTCCCACTGTGACTACAGTCTTTACCACGGCCTTATTTTTGGAGAGCATGATCGCCTTGTCATAGGTGTAGACTATCTTTTCATTATTATAGCTCTGGATCTTATCCAGATAGGTCCTCTCCAGGAGCCTGGGAAAGAGGTCATAGAACTCTTTCATCTGTTGGGGAGTAAATTTTCTACGATTCCTACCCAGAGCCCTCTTGGAGACCTCTTTGAAATCGATCAGCTTTTCAGCAAGGACCCGAAGCCTGCGCCTCTGCTCTTTGCTGGCTGATTTGCCCTTGTATTTCGGATCCTGCAAGATCGTGAGTACACTATTCACTGCAGTCTTGACGAAATTGAGTGCCCCATCAGAGGTCGGTTGAGGCATAGCCAAAACCAGAGAGACCGATAGAAATATAGGGATAAGAGAAATCAAAAAGGCCTGCTTTTTCATAGAGATCCCACCTCTTTCTTGAATAATCAATGCAATATATTACTGCTGCCGAACAGTTTTATAATTCCAGTAGACTATCGTTAATTTGCAGCGTTGTCGGGCATCTGAAGTACATAGTACGTCTGCATGCCCTCTGCTTGCACCTTCGGCAAACTTGCGAGCTGCATAATCCGAGATTATACCTTTCCAAAGATATATTTACTTATAAGGTCTTCTAAGTCAATGGCCGATTCAGTATCTGTAATGGTTCCACCAGGTCCAAGCATATCGTCTGAACCACCTGGAGTAATCTTGATAAATTTGTCACCAATAAGCCCACTCGTCTTAATCGATGCAATAGAGTCATCAGATATCTGGATACCTTTTTGGATCTTTAGCTCTACCAGGGCCATATCTGTCTTTGGATCTAATTTGATGCTGGTGACACGTCCAATCTGCACACCGGCTATCTCTACACTACTATCTAGCTTCAGACCAGAGACCGAATTAAATCGTGCATATAGGACGTAGTTGTTACTGCCTATAATCTCCATCTTGCCCAATTTAATGGTCAAATAACCTACACAGATGAGACCTATAAACACGAATATACCTACGGTTGTTTCCATTGAATATTTTTTCATGATATCGTACCTGACCTGATACATTCTAGCTGGGCAATCATTTTCTGGTGTGTCAATGCCTGGGCCACCAATGAATTCAGGTCTGTCCTAGGCCTGGCCTCAGCAAACCCAGCCAATATAGAGATATCTACGCAGTTCCTGGAATAATTTTTGGCCTGGAGGATCTCCTGCCTCTGCAGGTCAACAGCCAAGTCCTCAATGCCATGCTCAATATCCTTGAGATTGCCATGAGGCAAGAGCATGAATATCTTGTCAGTGCTATATCGTGCAGAGACGCCAGAACTGTCAAAATGCCTCTTTAATAGCGTCCCCAGGCACTGTATAATGCTCTGGGCTGCAATATAGCCCACGTGCTCATTAAGCCGAGCCAGATTCTCAACAGTAAATACTATAACGATAGGAAATCTCCCTCCAGGGCGGTCAGTCCTGCCCATTTCGCGGGCAAACATGTCTTCGACATCCTGTCTGATGTTCAGCCCTATCAGTTCATCCTTGAGGTTCTCCTGACCCTCAATGAATTCCTTAACGACAGGCTCTTCAGACTGTTCAAGCTCTATAGGCGTATCCTGGAAAGGGATCTTACCATTATCAATGATGGCAACGCGGTTAGAGATAAAGAAGACATCTGGGATATCGTGGCTGACCAGGACGGCTGTAAATCCAATCTTTTTCTGGTGATGTGCAATCATGCTCAGGACTGCATTTTTGCGGAGTGGATCAAGCCCAGTGGTCGGTTCATCAAAGAGGATTATCGTTGGATCAGTAACGAGTGCCCTGGCAAGGGCTACACGCTTCTGCATACCTCCAGAGAGCTGAGAGGGATACTTATGATCCACATCAAAGAGTTCCATCTGCTCCATCCTGGCCTGTACTTTTTTTCTTATAGCTTTCTCTCGTAGCCTGGTCTTTTCTCTAAGTGGCAGGGCAATGTTTTCAAAGACAGTGAGTGAGTCAAACAGGGCATTATTTTGAAACATGTAACTTACCTGTCTCATAAGGGCCTTTCGTTCTTTTCGGCTCATGTTCTTGAGTTCCTTGCCATTAAAGAGGATCTCTCCCTCATCAGGCCTGAGTAGCCCTATAATGTGTTTGAGTAAGACGCTCTTTCCTACCCCACTCTTGCCAATGATTGTCGTGATATCTCCCTTAAAGATAACAAAGTTGACCTTATCAAGGACGGTCTTTGTCCCAAACCGTTTGGTCACCCCTCTAAACTCTACTAGCGGAACAGCCACAGGACCCTCACAGGAGAAATGAAGTCAAGACATAGTCTAGTACTAATACCAATACGCACGATATGACCACTGCAGAGGTCGTGGCCAGGCTCACTCCCCTGGCACCAAAGCCCTCTGGACGCATATGTGTAAAATAACCCTGATAGCAGCAGATCGTAGAGACTACAGCGGCAAAGACAAGGGACTTGATAAAGCCGCCACTCACGTCCTGCATGACCACACTGCTCTGGACACGGTAGAAGTAGATACCAGAGTTGATACCCAAGAGGACAACACCTGTAAGATAGCCACCAAAGATCCCAACTACGTCAAATATGGCAGTGAGTAGGGGAAAACTGATCAATGAGGCAGCAATTCTGGGACTTACCAGAAAACGAAGTGGATTAATGTCCATGGTATCAAGGGCATCAATCTGCTCGGAGATACGCATGATGCCAATCTCTGCAGCCATAGCAGACCCTGCCCTGGCTATGACCATAAGGGCCGTCATCACAGGTCCCAATTCACGTATAAGTGAAAGTGCTACTGCCGCACCGAGTACCCCCTCAGAGCCAAACTTGATCAAGGTATAATAGCCCTGCAGCCCCAGGACCATACCAGTAAAGAGGGCCACCAGAGAGATGATCAAAGTAGACCTGGCACCAATAAAAAAGACCTGCTGTGCCGTCTTTTTTATCTGCAGTGGCAGAGAAAAGATCAGGACAGACGAATAGACAAAGAATATCCCAATGGCCCCAAGTTCTCCAATGAAACGGATGAGTAGCCTCCCCATCCAGTTAAAGGGTGCAAGTATACTGTTGACTGCCTGAGACATATGAGTAACCGAGCAAGAGATAGAATTAATATTCCTCAATTTTTTTATAATAACTAATGTCCTTGGAAAATCAAGGTCTTGTTGTAACTTTTCATAACTTAAGGCATAACTGTTCAAATTCCTTTGGCCAAAGACGGACAGCCAATCCAAAAAATATAAAAAAGACTTGAAGACTTACCTTCTTACCTGGTATTCTTATTTTTATGATATCCAGACATAGACCTATTCTTGAAAGAGACAGACTGGATCTGCCCAACTCTATTCAGATATCTGAGATAGGCTTTGATATAGATGGAGTGGTTGCCGACACCATGGAGGCCTTCATTCGGCTGGCCAGGGATGAATTTGGCATTGAGGACCTCAAGAAAGAGCAGATGACCTCTTACTGGTTAGAGGAATGTCTATCTATACCTGCTGATACAGTTATGGCCATTATAGAACGCCTGCTTACAGATCCCTTTGGAGTTGGACTTGAGCCCATTCCTGGGGCCAGGGAGGTCTTAACAAGATTTGCTGCATATGGAAGGCTCACATTTGTGACGGCAAGGCCTATAGAGAAACCGATTGAGGCCTGGCTGAAGTCCCTGCTCTCTGATGTGCCTTCTGTGGATATAGAGGTAATCGCTACGGGCTGTCACTCAGCAAAGGCTGGGGTGCTCAAGGAGTTAGGGCTCAGATACTTTATCGATGATCACCTGGAGACGTGCCAGGAACTCTGTAGCAGGGGGATAGGGGCCATTGTCTTTGATCAGCCGTGGAATAGGGGACCTACCCCATTTCTGAGGATCAAGGCATGGAGAGAACTTCAGGCCATTATCCTGAATTCTGCAGAGCATAGGCTCAAGTAACCTATAGACCAGGGCCTTTTTTAAGACCCCTGCCCTGGGCAGAGAGTCTCATTATCTGGTCACGTACAAAGTCGCTCTGCCACGACTTGGGCCTTAGAGATAGGTATCTGTTATAGGCCTTTATCGCCTCTTCTTTTTTCCCTAAGGCAGAAGATACCCTTGCAAGGTCAATTACAGCAGTTGTTTCAAGGCCAGATCTGGACTTACTTGAGGACTTGTATAGCTCCATGGCCTTATCTAGTCTTGAATTATCTTCCTCTAGATAGCCAAGGCCCATCAAGGCAGAATAATAAAGAAAACTGCCTTTAGGAAGGCTATGCCGGGCCCTATCAAAGGCCTTTTCTGCCGCCTCCATCTGGCCAGAGTCCCTGTATGCAGCTCCGAGAAGCAATAGCGCCTGTCTGCCGGCCATGGTATCAGTGTGTTGCTGGACCAGTACCTTTAATATAGGGATCTCTTTTGCAGGATCTCTTTTCTCTATCGCAAGTCCCAATTCAGTGGCTGCCCGGTCCTCCTGCCTGGTTTTATAGACCAGGTAGCCATACCAGAGGGATACTGCCAGGACAATTATTAGCAGTCCTGCCAGGATCTCTCTCATGTATTCCTGCAGTATATCTCTGACCTGAGGTGGAAGGCCAGATAGGGCTTCTCTCAATATATCTTTTGTAGTCCACTGCTTTGAGCCAGCAGATGTCTGTGTATCCAAGGCCATTTTGTGGATTATCCCTTTATTTTTTGTCTTTTCCGAAAAATGACTCCCATCTAAAGATAAGGGGCTCGGCGTCCTTTTTTAACTCACCGATATCTACTATAGACCCCAGAAAGAGGCTATGGTCTCCAATCTCATAGACATGAGCTAGCTTACACTCCAGGTATATATAGGCCGAGTCCAGGACCGGAGATCCATTAAGGGCATTTGTGTAGGTTATCCCCTTAAATTTATCGGTCTTACGCCCGGTCTTAAAGCCAAAGTGTCTTGCAACATCTTCTGTCCCTTTTGGTAAGGCATTGACACAGAAGTAACCTGATTCCTTAATCAGGTCATGCGTATAACGGGCAGGTGCAATACTTACTGCAATCATGGCTGGATTAAAAGAGAGCTGCATGACCCACGCAGCAGTCATGCCATTTATTCTGTCCCTGGTTCTGACTGTGATAACATAGACCCCTGTAGATATGGCCCTGGTAATGACTTCCTGCATAAAGATTCTCCTTTCAGTCTCAGGCCTGTTCGGCCCTCTTGAATCAACTGCCAGGCCGTAACTGTTCACATCCCTGGCCACCACTGATATATTTATACTTTAACGGAGACAAATATCAAGCCAGATATTTTAAATAGGATTGTCCTCTTGACACATCTCCCAAAATAGTTAATAGCTATTGATCTAAGTGGCGGTGTAGCTCAGCAGGTTAGAGCATGCGGCTCATATCCGCAGGGTCCGGGGTTCAAGTCCCTGCACCGCTACCAGGCCTTCAAGACAGAGATTGACTTTTAATACTTTTTGCCCCATCCCCCAAGGCCCAGGAGGTCTATTCTGAATGTAAAGCTGGTCTCGTCTCTATTCTTTTTTATATTGCCTTCGATTGCCCAACAGGCTGACTGGTACCTCAGACCATAGGTGGACTCGAAGTCTGTGCCTCTGGCCAGGGACCTGCGTAAATGGTAAGTTGCAGACCAGGATGGTGACAATACGGCCCATAGGTCCATGTTTAATTCATTTATGTTTGTAAGGCAGTTATATCTGTAGTCTATGTCTAGATAGCTCCCTGTCAGGCTGGATAGACGTGCCAGGAAATTGTGGGTGGTAAAACCCTTCCCATAGAAATTATAGGTAGTATCATATCGCAGAAAGGAATAAGGAGAGGGTCTGAGTTCCAGCTCTGCATAGAGGTCGGAAAGGGGCCTGTGGTGTATAGTTCCGTCTTGTCTGGTATCATAACCCAGGCCTGTCCAGTACATTGGCCGCAGGCTGACAGCAGGACCTATCTTGCAGCTCTGCCTGATGTAGTAACTTTGCTCCAGACGAAACCTTATGAGGTCCATATAGGCAAATCTGTTAGGACCAAGGATGCTCTTGCCGCTTAGAAAGGTGAGCAGAGACCAGGTAATCTTATTGGTGGGTTCCAGCTGATCCAGGCTATCGATCCCAGGGATGTCCTTTTGTCTTTGAGAGGAGGAGCGGTATTGATAGACTATCCTGGGTCGTATGCTGTGTCGTATAGTCCTTCCGTTTGAGAGGTGGTAGGTCCTGGCCAGAGTGGTACTGAGATCGGCCTCCAGGTTATAGAGTAGCCTGTTAGGGTGGTCCTTGATGTGCTGTTTTGGGTCACTGCCACCTGTATCATATATAGTATCTTCAATAGACCCACTTATGAGTAGATCGCTCCAGCCATGGAGATTTAGTGGCAGGGATATCCTCGGTTCTATATTTAGGCGTTGCTCCTTGAGACCCTTGTTCCTCCAGTAGTTTACATAAGAGGTATTCCAGTCATAATAAAATGGGGTATTCCAGAGACGCTTCTTGAATCCATGGAACACAAATCTGGGGAAGGTCTGTATGGTCCTGTCCTGTTCCCCTGATATCTGATTGTCATTGTAGCGGACCTCACTTCCAATAAATAGGTCCTGTCCCAGCCTGGTTATCTGGAGAGTCGAGGGACGGATCAGGTCTGTCTTGTCGGTCATAGAACGGCCAAATCTCTTCCTAAAGACCCTGTCTGTCTCATTATAGCCCATGGGACCTCGATCAAATTCCTGGAGATAGTCTCTGTCGCTGATAATATCCAGGTCCAACTTGCTATTAAAATTGAATGGGAGCTCTTGATCTGCCTTTGCCCTAAGCCACCAGCGTTCTTTATTGCCCCTTGTATAACCATCACTGTTAAAGTCGTGATCTTTCAGGCTATCTGACAAGAAATTATATCGAAAGATGCCCTTATTCTTATGAGAAAAGACATAACGAAACTCCAGCCCTTCCATCCACCCCCTTTTGCTCATAGGGTCTTGATAGAAAGTGGCGTCCATGCTGTCATTGATGGCCCAAAAGAATGGGAGGTTAATCCCTATCCCATTCCTGTTGGATGAGGAATAGGAAGGTTCTAAGAAGCCGGTCTTTCTAGGTATATTTATGGGCATGGTAAACCAGGGACTATAGGCCAGGGGGATATCCAATATATTGAAGGTATCATTTGTGGCAATAGCCATACCTCCGAGTGTAAGCCTGAGGTCCTGGCACTTAAAACTCCAGACCTGTTTGGGCAGAGGGCAGGTGCTAATAGTGGCGTGTTTTGCCCTGTATTCCTCAGGCCCTGTCTTCCATAGCTGTTTAGCCAGGATGTGTACCTTCTTTCTGTGTAGAAAGAGGTGGGCATTCTTCATAGTGCCTGTATAGGTATTGAGGTTCAGCTCCCCTTCAGTTCCTCTCAGTATATCCTGGTCCAGATATATCACTACGGCACCGCTTGCCCTTACCTTGTCTGTGCGCATATTGTAGATGATCCGGTCTGCACGGATCCTGAGATTCCCTCTCCACACTCGAACTGCACCTTCGCCCAATACCACACCTGAAGAATGAAAAAAAGTAAGCCGGTATGCCTCTATATGCCATGGCTTTACTCCAGGTGGCGGATTGACCTCTATTCCAGTCGGGGCTGAGGCCATAAGGCCTTTTATTGGAAAGATCAGTAAGAGGGCAAGGAGAAATGGGACAATCCGGGAGATATGGGGATAAATCTTCATGGTCTAGCCATTTTTATAACTTGTATGCCCCAAAAGGCCAGATATCCCTAGAATTCAAAAAATGATCCTGCAATTTAGTTATTATGGATATAAATTCACATTCCCACTGGACAGTTCAACAGGAGGGGGTGTGAACGCCTACATTCACTGCCCTCGCAGAGTGGACTTTAAAGACAATAATCAAAAAGCAGAGAAATAGCGAGTCTTGTTATATTCTATTACCAGATTGTGAAGAATTACAATCAGGATAATCTGGTGCCAGGATCTTTTCTATTGACATGGCTATAAAAATCCCTCATTTTAGGTTAAAGGAGATTTAGCAGGAGATCTTTTAATATGCGACAGTATGTAGTAGATGAACTCAGGCCAGAAGAGAGAGAGAGAATCAAAGAGTATCTGGATACCTACTGTGAACTTTCAGATGTAAAGGGCCTATACTGGATCAGATTACCAGACGATATCCTTTCTCCAATACAATGTGAACATAGAGACTGCAGGCCTTACTGTGCGGCAGTAGAGTTGGGAGATAAATGGGTCAAATTTGAGATGTTAATAAGGAGCCGGAAAAAGATAAGGTGTAAGTGTGTGGGCTTTGCAACACCTCAGCAGAGAAATTTCCTCTTCTCATTTATAGATGCCCTTATAAGTGAGACGGGGATAATGGCCTGATAGGAAGTATCCAATGCCACAGCTCAATATTGACTGTGAAGGCCCTATAACCCAGAACGACAATGCCTATGAGCTCTGTAAGGCCATGATACCCAGAGGAGGAGATTTTTTTGCCAGGGTAAGCAGGTATGACGATTTCCTTGCAGATGTAGAGAAGAGAGAGGGCTATAAGGCAGGAGATACCCTCAAGCTCATCCTTCCATTCCTAAAGGCCTTTGGGGCCAGCAACAAGAAGATAAAGGAATTCTCAGAGAGGAATCTCCTGTTACTCCCTGGGGCAGGGCCTATGCTCCATAGGGTGGTCGATCTGATGCCGACCTTTGTCATAAGTACAAGTTACTCTCTATATCTGAGTGCGCTGTGCAAGGCAACTGGATTTCCAGAGGACCAGGTCTATTCTACTGTCTTGGACATAGATCGATATGAACTCACAGAAAGAGAAGAGAAGAGACTCCAGGACCTGGCTTCAGAGATTGTCAGGCAACCCATTATCTCCTGGCCAGAAGAGGTAAGGGACATAGGAGGACTCAGCAATAGAGACCAGGCCTTGATAAGGCGTCTGGATGAGATATTCTGGGAAGAGATTCCAGAGATGGGTATAGGGGTCCTCTTGTCTGATGTAAATCCTGTTGGTGGCCCTGAAAAGGCAAGGGCCCTTGAGGACAGCCTCAAGAAGACAGGGCTTTCTATGTCAGATGTGCTCTATGTAGGAGACAGTATTACCGATGTGCAGGCCCTGGAGGCAGTGGCCTCTGCAGGGGGTATTGCCGTTTCTTTTAATGGAAACCGCTATTCCATAAGGGCGGCCGAGTGGGCATGTATGAGTGGTAATGCGGCAATCATAGGGGCCATTGCCCAGCTCTTGTGTCTGTGCGGCATGGATGTCTTGGATGAGGTCGTGACAGATATGGCCAATGGAATAGGGCTGTTGGATGCCCTTGCGTCAAGGGATGTGGGTCCAGAGTTTCTGGACCCACTTCGGCCTCTCAGTTATGAGGCAGCGCCAAGGCTTGTACGCATCAATGCCTCCAATATCTCTGCTATAATAATAGAAAGCGAGCATATAAGGAGGGATGTCAGGGGCTGTGTCGGAGGACTTGGCTAGAGCGCAACCCGCATAGCTCCTAAGAGGGCTTTATATCAATGCTCTTGAGATATGGCGCCTTTTCCTGCAGGGCCTTCTCCATCTCATCTATCTTTGCCCCTACGATCCTGGTGATCCTATTAGAAAAGGCCGCACAGAACTGTAGGAAGTCTCCAAATGTCTTGATTTCGCAAAAGTCTTCTCTGAGGCTGTTTTCCATCTCCCTTATGAGGAGATAGCCATTAAACTCCACTTCGGCCCGGATCCTGTGCTCATAGGGTGTCAGGATGATCATCCTGATGTCTTTGATGTCTTCTACTAAGGGAAAGGCAGAGATCTGCCTTTTTACTTCCTCTTGGAGTTCTCTGGGTGAGGCCTTTTCAATGAGATTTTCCAGGTTTTTTTTCATAAGGACTATTGCCATAAATGCCAGGACAATCCCTATGGTTATAGACCCAATAGAGTCCCAGCAGATCTCCCCTGTATATCTGGTAAGGGACAGGGCAAGGATCGCCAGGACTATACCAAGTACCGCTGCACTGTCTTCCATGAGCACTGCAAGGTTTGCAGTATCTCCCTTTTCTCTGTCCTGCCAGGCCACTGTCAGGGAAGCCCCCTCGGCCACCAGGGATATAACCAGGACAATGGCAGTCCACTCGTTTATCTCGGGCCTGTTTGGATATAAAAGCCCATGAATGCCTCGATAGATACTGGCTCCAGCACCCAGAAAAAAGACACCACAGGCAGATATAAGACCCCATACAAAGCATTCCTGTCCTCTACCAAATGGGAATTGTTTGGATGGGCCTATGTGACTCCTCCGGATGCCTATCCATAGCAGTACCTGGTTTGCAGTATCAGCCAGGGAATGTATGCCCTCTGCCATCATAGAGGCACTGCCACCAGATAGGGCTACTATAAATTTCAGACAACAGATCAGGACATCAACGCCAAGGGCTACTTTTACTGACCTCATTTTCGGTGTTTTATTTTCTTATTGTGGTGATAGAATAACATAGACATGGGCTCGAATGGACCTACTTCGACGTCAAAGGTCTTGTCAGGGGCCAACCACCTTGTCCTCTTTATCTTTATTCGGGCAGAATCCCCCATCTTTTTAAAGAATAGGGCAATCCTGAGGTCTGAAATGTCTCTGACAGGTCTTCCATCAAAGTCCAGTAGGATGTCTCCATGGCGCAGACCTGCCCTGCCTGCAGGGCCGTGATGCATGACCTTGTCTATTATGACCCTGCCCTTTTTCTCTCTGACAGATATGCCCAGTCTGGCAGAAAATGGAGGCCGTATCTCTCTTGGAAAAAGGAAGTAGTCAGCCATGCCCTGTTCTATCTGGTCTCCAGTCACATTGAGTATCTTTACCTGATCATACCTTCCCCGTCTGTATACCCTTGAAGGGATGCCATAACCAAAGGCAATGTGTCCATCACCGGCCAGGACTACCATCTGACGTCCAGGATTTTTCTCCAGATAGTCATAGATACCCTGTGCCATTGTTTCATCCCAGAGGATCTGGGCCTGATAAAAGTCATTGAAGTCCTTGATTCCCTTCCTGGGATGTTGCTTAAAGATATGCCTCAGGCGTATCTTATATGCCCTGTTTGACCAATCTATGTCTTGGGGTATCTGTCTCAGTTCTGTGTCTGATAGGGATTCCAGTCCCTTTTCTGCCACCTTTTTTGAGATCTCTCCTGGGAGATTGAGGGCCAATATGGGTATATTGTGCTTCTTGCAGTACTCTATGATTGGAGAGTAGAGGTGATAGTCATAGCTCCATCTCTTAAAGTACTCAGTTTTCTTCAGGAATGTCCTCTCGTCTATCTTGCCATCCAGATATCTGTTGATGACCTGCTGAAATGGACGCTGAAACATCTCCATGCCCACTGCAAACCTACAGCCTCTCTGGGTAAGTTTCTGGATTATCCTGAGCTCTGCCACGTGGTGACCGTACATGTCGTGACGCTCTCCGATATAGATCACCCGTTTTTGGGATATCTTATTGATTATCTGATCCAATGGTGAGAGCTCTATAGCCGAGATCGCCATTATTGGCTCCCTCAGGGTCAGATGTATCCCATTTTGTGTGGCAGCAGTCTCTTTCTCTAATATCTTGCCATGCTCAAACATCAGTGTGCTGTATCGTCCATAGTGTAGTAGTCTTCTGGAGATAAGGCCTGATTCCTCTGGAGAGCTGGCCTTGACCAGGGCCAAGACCTCTTCTGAATTTAGTGGATTTTTCCTGATGTCTACCACGATTCCTCTGTTCAGGGCAGATGCCTTACCTATAAGAGGTATCAATTTTGGAGTGGTGTCTCCCAAGAAGATAAATGAGCCCCTGGCCAGGACCGCACCGCTCAGCCTGTCGGCCTCTATCTCTTTAAATCCAAGGGAATGCAGGAGGTCTGTAATCGGGGTATATATTTCTGGCTCTTGGGCCAGGACCACAAAGAACCTGTGTTCTGATCCCAGGAGACGAGAGAGCACAGGCGGAAACTCAGGTGGACTCAGTCTACGCATCAGGTCGTAACCTGGATCCAGAGCTACTCCCAGGACATGTGCCTTAATCTCTATCTCTACGACTTTTTTTGATCTATTGACCTGGACAGTACGCAGGACCCCTCCAGAGGTCGTCTCCAGTACTATAGGTATTGAGAGAGAATATGGCCTCTCTGTGCCCTGCTCTATAGTGAAGTCTACTCTATAGATCCCATTTCCAAGGTCATTGACCGATCCATTCTTTACATGGAGTATGGGCACGTCTCTTCTTTCAAGCCACTGTCTGAAGAAACCAGACAGGTCCAGCTTACTGGAGGCAGAAAAGGCCATCTCCAGGTCACTCCAGCCTGCCATCTTAAAACGATAGTCTCGGACAAATCCCCTCAGGGCCTCATAGAATGCCTTTTTGCCTATCTCTTGCTCCAGCATATGGAAGACCATGGCCCCCTTGCCATAACCCACTGCCTTTGAGGCCCTATCTGATCTAAACTGAAACTGTGAGAGGGAGATGGCATTGTCTCTATGTACATAGCTCTGGTAGTCGATTAGCACTCTGTGCCTGTAGTCCTGCCCATAGCCCTTCTGTCTTTCATAGAGATAGTCTGCGAGGTATGTAGTAAGGCCCTCGCACCAATTTCCTTCACGGGGATCTACATATACAGAGTTCCCAAACCAGGAGTGGAGTATCTCATGGCCAAGCGAGGTGTCTGGAATAAATGGGAGCCTTAATACCTGTTGGCCCAACAGGGTATAACTGGGTAGGGCATAGCCTGTAGGGGCAATGTTTTCTACTACTGCAAAGCGCCTGAAGGGATATGGACCCAAGAGCCCCTCATAGAGCTTCAGATAGTATATGGTCTTATCTATGTATTCCTGGCTAAGTCCCTGGTCTTTAGGAAAGAGATATGTCGCAATCTCTATGCCCTTATATTGTCTCTGGGTGATCCTATACTTCCCTATTACTAGAGAGATCTCTGTACGTGGATAGGGGAATTCAAAGGTATAGGCCCTTGTCTTTGCCTTGGACTCTGTCTCTATGCTGTCTGCCTCAGACATGGCCTCAAATCCTGCAGGCACTATGGCCATGAGTCTATAGTAGGCAAGACCCTCCATGATTGGGCACCAGTCGTTGAGCAGGACTGCACCCCTGGCATCTATGAAATTGCCGGCCATGCATGCCCTGGTCTTGGGACCTGATATGGACAGGTCTCTGTGAAATTGGACCCTGAGTATCTCATTCCTGGCAGGGGCCGCAATATACAGGGCACCCCTCTCCAGCCTGGGTTTTATGGCCTGTCCTGCCACGGTAACGCGGTCGAGTTTTACATCGCCTGCCCGTATCCACACGGGCCTTTTTTGAATAAGTCTTGTAGACAGCCTGCCCTCTATATGGTGGTGAATGAGGTCTATGGCCACATTGATGTTGACCAATGGTATATTGCCTGACCAGGCTGGAGACCCAGAGAGGCCTACTGCCAGAAAAGAGACCAAGAGACACAGCAGTAGATATAGATTTTTTTTCACAGTAATATCCTTTCAGTTAGATGCCCTGTAACCATTCACACTCCCTCCTGTCTGTCTAGCTCTTCTATGTCCCAGGCATCGTCTCCCCTGGCATAACAGAGCAGGTATCTGTCTCCATCAGGAGAGACAACCCTGAAACACTCCCTGTCCTCTTCACGCCACCGGGCAGATATCTTGTGTACCTCGATCTCTCTCCCGCATAGGACAAAGGACTTGGGCCTCTCTTCTGCCCTATATCCTGCATAGCTTGTAACTTTTGCTATCATATCTGTTAGTCCCTTAGGACAGAATAGATGTAGTTTGATTCCAGGTCAAGGACCTGGCAATAGACACCTCGCTGTTAATCCTGGCAATTCCCTTGACAGTTCTGATAAATTTTGTTATCAACTGCATCGCTTCTATGGGAATTTTTGGTATACTCCAATGAATATTGGGAAGGCGCGTAGCTCAGAGGGAGAGCGCTACCTTGACGCGGTAGAAGTCGGCGGTTCAATCCCGCCCGCGCCTACTACTATATCTATCTTTTGCCTCTCTTTAGATCAGGTATCTCTTCTATCTCTTCGTGAAAGATATACCAGACGTCCATGCGCCCAGATAGACAGATTTAGGTAATAGAAAATGTCAGAAGATGAATCAGATATTCTTACTATAAGCCTCCCAGATGGTACTGAGAGACAGGCAGCCAGGGGGACCCCTGCATCTGAATTCCTGTCAGGCATACTTGCCAAAGATAGGTTGAAACAGGCAATCCTTGTCAGAGTTGACGGAGAGCTGAGAGATATCTCCACACCTCTCAATCAAGACTGTGAAATAGAGGCAGTATTTCCTGGTGACAGAGGTAGCCTCTCGGTCTTGAGGCACTCTACTGCCCACGTGATGGCCCAGGCCGTGAAGGGACTCTTTGCAGGCACACAGCTGGCCATAGGTCCTGCAATAACAGATGGCTTCTATTATGACTTTGGCTATGAGAGGCCCTTTACTCCAGAAGACCTGGAGAAGATAGAGGCCAGGATGCGTGAGATCGTAAAGAGTTGCCTTGAGATAAGGCGGGAAGAGATCTCCATAGAAGATGCCAGGGAGCTCTTTGAGGGGCTTGGAGAGAGATTCAAGCTGGAGATCCTTGATGACCTTGAAAGGCAGGGAGAAGAGAGGGTATCTATCTACAGACAGGGAGAATTTGTAGACCTGTGCAGGGGACCACACCTCCCACATACAGGCTATATAAAGGCCTTCAAGCTCACAGGTCTTGCAGGGGCATACTGGAAGGGAGATGAGACCCAGCCAATGCTTCAGCGTATCTATGGCACGGCATTTTTTGACAAGAAGTCTCTAAAGGATTACCTGAACCGTCTGGAAGAGGCAAAAAAGAGGGATCACCGACGTCTAGGCAGAGAACTGGACCTCTTTTCTCTACAGCCAGAGATTGGGCCAGGTCTGATCCTGTGGCACCCCAATGGGGCTATAGTCCGCAGGATCATTGAGGATTTCTGGGTGAGTGAGCACCTCAAGAGGGGATATGACCTGTTATATACCCCCCATATAGCCCGAAGAGACCTCTGGAAGACCAGTGGCCACCTGGATTTCTATAGAGAAAACATGTATCTGCCCATGGAGATAGATGGGGTCAGTTACCAGTTGAGACCAATGAACTGCCCCTTTCATATAGCGATCTATAACTCCAGGAGGCGCAGTTATAGAGAGCTCCCATTGCGCTGGTGCGAGCTTGGGACTGTCTATCGCTATGAGAGGACAGGTACCCTACATGGCCTCATGAGGGTCAGGGGATTTACACAGGACGACGGCCATGTCTTTTGCCGACCTGACCAGCTCACTCATGAGATCCATGATATCCTGGACCTGGCCCTGCATATCCTGAGAGTATTTGGCTTTGAGAGATATGAGATCTATCTATCCACCCGTCCTGACAGGTATGTAGGCTCTGACGAGAACTGGGAGCGTGCCACCAATGCACTCAGACAGGCCCTTGAGGTAAGAGGACTGGATTATGTTATAGACCCTGGCGAAGGGGTATTTTATGGTCCCAAGATCGATATAAAGATCAAGGACTGTCTGGATCGCTCCTGGCAGTGTTCGACTATCCAGGTAGATTTTAATCTACCAGAGAAATTTGATATATGTTATATAGGTAAAGATAGTCAGCTACATACGCCTATTATGGTACACAGGGCGCTATTTGGCTCTATAGAGAGGTTTTTTGGGATATTGATAGAGCACTATGCAGGAGCCTTTCCCCTCTGGCTGGCACCTGTTCAGGCCACTGTCTTGACTGTGACAGAGCGACAGGATGAGTGGGCAGGGTCAGTGGTCCACAGGCTGAGGGCAGAGGGTATCAGGGCAAAGGCAGACCTCAGGAACGAGAAACTAGGTAAAAAGGTCCGTGAGGCACAGCTTGACAAGGTCCCATATATGTTGGTAGTTGGTGATCAGGAAATGGCAGACATGACGGTCAGTCCCCGTACCAGAAAGGGACAGAATCTAGGTGCCATGTCTGTCGATGATTTTATTGAGTTGATACAGAGAGAGTGTCAGGAGGTCTTCAATCGCTGACAGCTCTGAGAAAGGGGAGGTGTAATATCGCCAAAGAAAGTACAGTCAGTGTGAATCATCGAATTAGGGCCAGAGAGGTTCGGCTCATCGGGGAGGATGGGGGCCAGCTCGGGATAGTATCTATAGAGGAGGCATTGGCCAGAGCAAGAGACCTGGGATTAGACCTGGTAGAGGTGGCGCCACAGGCCCAACCGCCGGTCTGCAGGATAATGGACTATGGGAAGCTCAAGTATGAGCAGAGCAAGAGGGCCCAAGAGGCCCGGAAGAGGCAGACCACTATTCAGGTCAAAGAGATCAAGATGCGTCCAAGGACAGATGTGCATGACCTTGAAGTAAAAAAGAAACGCATAAGGAAGTTTATAGCCGATGGCAACAAGGTAAAGGTGACAGTGAGGTTTAGGGGCCGAGAGAATGCACACCCTGAACTGGGCTTCAATCTATTAAAGCAGATTACAGAAGAGATGTCCAATATTGCTGTCTCTGAAAATATGCCTATCAGACAGGGTCCAACAATACATACAGTCCTTGCGCCCAAAAGGATTGACCTGAGACCTTAATTGAGTTACAAATCGGCGAGTGTCGACCTGTCTCATTCTATAGCTTTAGTGTAATGGGAACAGGATGTATCATTCCATTTTTCAGGGTTCAGGAGCAGCCTGATGCACAAGACCAGATGTCTGTCTATTGATCTGCAATGAAGCCCTTCAAAATGCTACTGCCAGGACCTGGACGGTTGCAAGGGAGGGGATGTGAATGGGTAGAGTAGAATTGCCATTTGAGGCAGGTAACAGGAGGATATGAGGGAGCATGCCAAGACTGAAGACCAAACGTGCGGCTGCCAAACGCTTCAAGAAGACAGGCGACGGAAAGTTTATGTACAATAGATCAGGTTCGAGTCACCTCTTGACCCACAAGACAAGGAAGCGTAAGAGATACCTGAAGAGAAAAGGAGTGATCTCTGAGGCAAGGGTGAAGTCAATCAGACGGATGGTGCCCTTTATTTAGGCTTATACATCTTTCAGGAGCAGCTGATGCACAAGATCAGGACAATCTGTCTATTAATCCGCACTGGAACCCTTGGCCTGGGATCTGAACAGTTAATATGAGGAGTCTGAGGAATGCCACGGGTAACAAGGGGCTTTAAGGCCCATCGTCGTCGTAAAAAGATACTTAAGATGGCCAGGGGCTATAGGGGTGCCAGGAGCCGCTGTTTTAGACAGGCCAAGGAGACAGTAGAAAAGGGGCTTTGTTATGCCTATAGAGACCGTAGGGCCAGGAAGCGTCAGTATCGCCGTCTATGGATAGTCCGTATCAATGCGGCCTGCAGGCAAAATAATACATCTTATAGCCGTTTTATGGATGGGATCAATAAGGCAGGGATTGCCCTGGATCGGAAGATACTTGCCGACATTGCAGTGACAGATCCCCGTGCATTCTCTTCCCTGGTGGAGACTGCAGAGTTATGTGCTGCTAATGCGTGATCGTCTGGATAAGATCAGGGCCCAGGTCCTTGAGGCCATAGACTCTACATCTGACGAAAAGGCCCTTGAAGACATAAGGGTCAGGGTCCTTGGCAGAAAGGGAGAGCTTACCCTGATCTTAAAGACTATAGGCAGGCTTCCTCTTGAGGAACGTCCAGAGATCGGTCGACTGGCCAACAGGCTCAAAGAGGAGATAGAGGAATCTATCAGGGCCAGAAAGGAGGTGCTGAGGCGCCTCTATAGGAGGTCTCAGATTGAGGGTCTGGACCTGACACTCCCAGGCAGGTGTAGACCGCTTGGGAGCCTGCATCCTATCACACAGGTAATGGATGAAGTCTGCTATATATTTGAGAGGATGGGCTTTACTGTGGTCCACGGGCCTGAGATAGAACTCGACTTTTACAACTTCGAGGCCCTAAACATCCCACCTGATCATCCTGCCAGAGACATGCAGGATACATTCTATATTGATGACAAGGTCCTGCTCCGTACCCATACCTCGCCTATACAGGCACGTGTCATGGAGACGCAGAGGCCGCCACTGCGGATAATTGCACCTGGCAAGGTATATCGCTGTGACTCTTCTGACACATCTCATACCCCTATGTTCCATCAGCTAGAGGGCCTTATGGTAGATAGGGACGTCTCCTTTGCGGGTCTCAAGGGCGTACTTACCTCCTTTGTCCAGCAGGTCTTTGATCCAGATACACATGTACGTTTCAGGCCGAGTTTTTTCCCTTTTACAGAGCCCAGCGCAGAGGTGGACATCCAGTGTGTCATGTGTAAGGGCAAGGGGTGCAGGATATGCTCGCATACCGGCTGGCTGGAGGTCCTGGGGGCCGGCATGGTACATCCAGAGGTATTCAGGCATGTCGGCTATGACACAGAGAGATTTACTGGTTTTGCCTTTGGTCTTGGGATAGAGCGGATAGCAATGCTCAAGTTTGGTATAGATGATATCCGTCTCTTCTATGACAATGATCTGCGCTTTCTCCAACAATTTTGATATCTAGAGTGATCTCATGCGCATCCTGACTTCCTGGCTCAAAGAGTTTGTGGCATTCAAGGTCCCTGTAAAGGCCCTGGCCGAAGACCTTACTATGTTGGGTCTGGAGGTAGAGGAGATAGAGTCTGTCCATAAGGGCCTTGATTCAGTAATAATAGGCCATGTGGAGGAGACCATTCCACATCCAAGGGCCTCACACCTAAAGATCTGCAGGGTATCACTGGGAAGAGAGGAGGTCCAGGTCGTATGCGGCGCACCCAATGTCAAAGAGGGACAACTGGTGGCCCTGGCAAGGCCTGGGACAGTACTTCCAGGAGATAAGGTCATAAGGCCTACCAAGATCTATGGAGTGCGTTCTGAGGGCATGTTGTGTTCAGGAGAGGAACTAGGTATCGGCCATGACAGTACTGGGATCCTTGTCCTGGAGCCTGGTCCTGGGATCAATGTGGGAAGGCCCCTTATAGAGGCCATGGGTATTGACGACTGGGTCCTGGATATCGGTGTTACTGCAAACCGTCCTGACTGTCTCAGTGTCCTGGGGGTGGCCAGAGAGGTATCTGCCATGTATGATATCCCCCTCTATAGGGGTCAGGGGTCAGAGGTCAGAACTCAGGGGTCAGAGATCCCTATCTCTATAGAAAATCCAGAACTGTGCAGGAGGTATGCTGCTGCAGTGATGGAGGGGGTCAAGGTAGGTCCCTCCCCAGACTGGTTGATCACCAGGCTGGAGGCAAGCGGCATCAGGTCTATAAACAATGTAGTAGATGCAACAAACTATGTCTTGATGGAATATGGACAGCCACTCCATGCCTTTGATTTAGACCGCCTGATAGGGCCAGAGGTCATGGTTAGGACGGCCAGGTCTGGAGAGACAATAACCACCCTTGATGGAAGAGAGAGAGAGCTCCAATCCGATATGCTGGTCATTGCAGACAGGGAGAGGCCAATTGCTATAGCCGGTGTTATGGGTGGCTCTGAGACAGAGGTAGATGTCGATACAGGGCAGATACTCCTCGAGAGTGCCTGGTTTACACCAGTACAGATTAGGAGGACTTCCAGGGCCCTGAAACTGAGTACAGAGGCATCTTACCGCTTTGAGCGGGGTATAGATCCCAATGGGGTAATGAGGGCCCTTTACAGGGTAATAGGGCTTATTGCCCAGATAGCCGGTGGCCATCTGGTGGGTACAACAGATATCTATCCAAGGCCATATAGGGATAGAGAGGTGTCTCTTCGTCCTCAGAGGGCCAACAGGCTTATTGGCATAGATATAGGGTCAGAAAAAATGGCTGACCTGCTCAAGAGGATTGGCATTAAGGTCCTATATGCAGGGGATAAAGAGATCAGGGCCATAGTACCCAGCTATCGCCCTGACCTGAAGGAAGAGGTAGATCTGATAGAGGAGATAGCCAGGCTCTATGGTTTTTCCAATATTCCTACCCTTGCACCAAGGGCCAGGATCGTCACGCAGGCCCCAGACCCGTCTCAAGGGCTTATCAAGAAGATAAAAAATGTATTGATGGCCCATGGCATGACAGAGGTAATTTCCTATAGCTTTGTATCTCCAAGAGATATAGACTCTCTGGGGTTCTCCAGAGATGATCCAAGGATGCAGATAGTAAAGATCCAAAATCCCTTGAGCGATGACCAGTCTGTAATGAGGACCAATCTCATATCATCGTTGATGGGTGCAGTGGCCAGGAACCAGGCGCACAGGAACCAGGACCTTGCCCTCTTTGAATTAGGAGCTGTATTTTATAACAGCACGTCAGGTGAGCTTCCAAAAGAAGAACAGAGGCTGGCCTTACTATACACAGGTAGCAGGCATTCGGATCTATGGTCAGGGCCTAAGGGGCAGATAGATATCTTTGATCTAAAGGGGGTCCTGGAAGGGTTATTTCAGGCCATCAGGGTCTCTGAATGGAAGGTCGTGTCCAATACACCTCATGATCCATTTTATCTGCCTGGTAGCTCTGCCAGGATAGTCTGGAGAGATGGCTCTGTCTTAGGTACCTTTGGTGAAGTGGCTCAAGATGTCCTGGATGCCTGGGACATAAATGGGCCGATATTTGTCTCTGATCTCTCTATGGATTCTATAGAAAGGGCCTCCTGCAGGCAGATAACCTTCTGTCCCCTACCCAGATATCCTGCAGTGGAGAGGGATACTGCGATTGTTGTCTCAGACCAGGTCTCTGTACAGGACCTCATGGACTATATCTCTACTAAGGCCCCAGAGGTCCTGGAAGGGGTCAAGGTCTTTGATGTCTATAGAGGGAGGCCTGTCCCTGAGGGCTCAAAGAGCATAGGGCTACGTTTCAGGTACAGGGCACCAGACCGTACACTCTCTGACCAGGCAGTCTCAAAGGCCCATAGACGTCTGATTCGCTCTGTGCTCCAGTACTATAAAGCAGAGCTGAGAGAATGATGGGTGCCTTGACCAAACGAGAAATAGCAGAGGCAGTCAGCAACGAGCTGGGTTTTTCTATACATCTCAGCCTGGAACTGGTCAATGAGGTCTTTGACCAGATCAAGACCTCGCTGTCCAATGGCGATCAGGTAAAGATCGTGAGATTTGGCACCTTTAGACCTGTTAAAAAGGCAGCCCGTAGGGGGACCAATCCCAGTAATAGAGAGCCACTTACTATTTCCCCAAAACGTACTGTGGCCTTCCGTCCCAGCCGGTTACTGAAGGGGATCGTAAATGCCAGGAAAGGGGAAGAGATATTACCGGATAGGTGAAGTAAGCAAGTTGGTGGGTGTCAAACCCCATGTACTCCGTTACTGGGAGAAGGAGTTTCCTCAGATCCGTACCAATAGGGTTACAGGACAGCGTCTCTATAGAAGAAAAGATATAGACCTCATAAAATACATAAAGGTCCTTCTGTATGATAGGGGATTTACCATAGCAGGTGCTAAAAAGGAGCTTATGGAGAGACAGAGGGCAGCCCATACATCTATTCATGACAGGACTACCAGCTTGCTTATGGAGATTCGGCAGGAATTGATTGCCATTAGAGATATCTTTGGCCCATACAGAGATGGATAATAGTCAATATCAGAGGCTCAGGGAACTCAGGGAGAAGATCGATGATATAGATCTGGAGCTCCTGCGTCTGCTCCAAAGGCGCCTTGAGATAGCAAAAGAGATTGGCAGGACCAAGACAGAGGCCTGCCAGCAGCCCCTTGATATCTCAAGAGAGAGAGAGGTTATAGAGCACATCCTGGAGCATAATGCAGATGCCTTTCCTCGAGAGGGCCTGACAGCCATTTGGGGAGAGATCATATCTGCATGCAGAGACGTACAGAGACCATCCAGAGTAGGATATCTCGGCCCGGAGACCACATTTACCCATATGGCCGCAGTCAGGTTTTTTGGCAGTGCCCCTGACTTCATACCCCTACGTAATATTACAGAGATATTTGAGGAAGTAGAACGGGGGCGCACAGACTTTGGGGTAATCCCAATAGAGAATTCAGTAGAGGGGACCGTTGCCCTGGCCCTGGATGGCCTGTTTGATTTTAAGGTCAAGGTATGTGGAGAGATATATCTTCCTATCTCTCACGACCTGCTCAACCAGAGTGGCAGGATGGACAGGATTCGCCGCATCCTTTCTCATCCCCATGCCCTGGCCCAGTGTAGGAGGTGGCTGCAACGCAACCTGCCAGCAGTTCCTACAGAAGAGGTAGTCAGTACTGCCCAGGCAGCCAGGTGGGCAGCAGTAGACCCATCTGTGGCGGCTATTGCGAGTCCTCTGGCGGCCCGCACATATAACCTTCGGATAATCTCCAGGCATATAGAGGACTTTGCGGGAAATACCACACGTTTTCTGGTCCTTGGCCATGAGTGTCCCAGGCCCACTGGAAACGACAAGACCTCTCTGCTCTTGAGCCTTGAGGATCGTCCAGGTTCTCTATTCAACCTGTTAGAGCCCCTGGCAAGACGTGGAATAAACCTCACCAAGATACAGTCCAGGCCAGTAAAAGATCAGCCCTGGAGGTACCTGTTCTATGTAGACATTGCAGGCCACATAGAGGACCAGATCATAGAGGATGGCATAGGGGCCATCAGGGGGGGCTGCAGCTTCCTGGAGTGGCTGGGCTCATATCCTATGGGAGAGATGGCAGAGCCTTCCTGTAAATCTTGAGATTAACCAATGAGTGTATCAGTAGTCATCCCAGCCTATAATGAAGGGGCCGTTATTGGCCAGACAGTTGCGCATATCCATTCACTCTATCCAGATTTTGAGATCATTGTGGTAGACGATGGCAGCAAAGATGATACCAGGCAGAGGGCGCTTGAGGCAGGGGCAAAGGTCTTTCGACACCCATATAATATCGGCAATGGAGCGGCCGTTAAGACGGGTATACGCAGGGCCTCTGGCGATATAGTGGTACTGATGGATGGAGACGGACAGCACGATCCAGCAGACATTGCCAGACTCTTAGAGGTATCGGACCAGTACGACCTCGTAGTCGGTGCACGCAGCAGTGATAGCCAGGCCTCATTATGGCGCAGGATGGCCAACTGGTGCTATAACTGTCTGGCCTCTTATGTTGCCAAATTTCCAATAAAAGACCTCACCTCTGGCTTTAGGGCCTTTCATAGAGATACTGTAATGAAATATCTCTACCTGTTTCCCAATACCTTTTCTTATCCGACTACCAGCACCCTTGCCTATTTAAGGAGTGGATTGACAGTGAAATACATACCAATAAAGGCACACAGACGGATAGGAAAGAGCAAGATCAGACTCCTGCAAGACGGTGCAATGTTTATCCTTATTATCCTGCGCATTGCAACGCTGTTTTCTCCAATGCGGGTATTCCTGCCAGTCAGTGCCTTTTTCCTTTTCAGTGGTCTGGGACGTTACATATATACCTATTGCACATCACGACATTTTACAAACATGTCGGCCTTACTCTTGAGTGTCGCAGTAATGGTATTTCTGCTTGGACTTGTGTCTGAACAGATTACCCAGATACGGTACGACAGGGTGGAATAGTAGCATAGCTTGATGACAAGATCAGGAGTTACGACCTCTTGGTCTTGAACATTGAAATAGTAGAGGAAAGTTCTTCAGCCGAGGCTGCATTGCTTTGAGCTACCTTGTCTATTTCAGAAATGGCCTTATTTATCTGGTCGATCCCTTCTGATTGTTCCTGGATGGCAGCGGCAATCTCAGAGATCAGGCTGCTTACTTTTTGTGTGCTGATAGCTACCTCACGATATTTGCTGTCGGTCTCTTGAACCAGTTCTGTATCTTTTTTAATCTTTTGGACAATATCTTGAATGAGCTTTTCTGTATTTTGGGCCGCATCGGCAGACCTTATGGCCAGGTTTCTGACCTCTTCAGCCACCACGGCAAACCCGGAACCTGCCTCACCTGCACGGGCTGCCTCTACAGCGGCATTCAGGGCAAGCAGGTTTGTCTGAAAGGCGATTT
>JALTHG010000055.1 GCA_027004715.1 Deltaproteobacteria bacterium | reverse complement strand
AAAATCCCAGGACCCTGAAGTCCCTGATAACCTCTTTATCCAGTCTTGCCCCACCGCTGACCAGGTACTTGATATTACCTCCCATGGCCTTATGTATCTTTCCAAAGACCATCCGGCCAAACAGGGAGATATTGATCTTTCTCGAGAGAAAGAGCAGAAATCTTGCCAGGGAAGATCGATTTATCTCCTCAAGAATTGCCCTGTGCAATAGCTCAAATACCCTGGGTACACCTATAAATATGGTTACTTTATAGGCTTTCAGGGCCCTCAAGATCTCTCCGCTCGAGATCTTGTCTACCATGACTATGGTTATTCCAAGGAACAGGGGAAGCAAGACCGTCACCATGAGGGGATAGGAGTGGTGAAATGGCAGTATAGAGATTATACTGTCTCTCTGAGATACCAGGTTCAGTCTGGCAATTCCATATACATTGGAGTCCAGGTTGGCATGTGTGAGCATTACTCCCTTTGGCCTGGCCGTTGTCCCTGATGTATACAGAATTACTGCTATTTCGTCTCCATTTTTCTTGGGTCTGGTGGTCTTGGGATGGGCCTCGAAGTGGGGTTCTATGTCTTCAAATACCACTATATCTGGTCTATAGCCTGTCATATCCAGGGAGCGTGAAAGGACCTCTTTATTGCGATTGGACGTGAAGACCAGCCTGGGCCTGGCGTCCTCTAGGATATAGGCCACATCTTCAGGTGGGGACAGAAAATCAATTGGTACCACGGTCCCAGACCTCTCCCAGACTGCAAAAAAGGCATATATCCACTCAGGCCGATTCTCTGAGAATATGAGGACCCTGTCTCCCCTATCTATATCCAAGATATTGAAGAAGGCCTCTATAGAGTCTATAAGCTCTCTGTATGAGATATTCCTATCCCTATAGATCAGGGCCGTCTTCTCAAAGTCCTTGACATACATGATCTCTTAGCATCGATTTTTTATAAGCCCTACTGCAATATCTGCCGCCCTCTCTGCCGCTCCATGTCCTCCAAGGAGTCCCTTTATCTTCTTTAGGCCCTCAATCATATCCTCTCTCTTTTTGGAGTCTCTGAGTAGAGACAGGGCCTCTGCTGAAAGTCGCTCAGGCGTGGCGTCCCACTGTAGTAACTCAGGGACCAGCCGGTATCCACTCACCAGGTTTATCAAGGATGCAAAGGGTACCTTTATCAGATACCTTGCCAGAAAATATGTAATAGGAGACAGCCTATAGGTAACTATCATGGGAGTAGTCAGGATACCGGCCTCGAGTGTGACTGTCCCAGATGCAGCAATTATCAGGTCAGATGCAGCAATAGCATCATAGGTTTGTCCCTTCACTACCCTGATGACTGGATAGTCAGATGACTTTCTGTCTAATTTCAAGACCTCTGGACCAAGAGAGGGGGCGAGTGGTACCACGAACTGGACATCCTGTCTGACTTTAGAGATCCTCTCTGCAGCCTCCAACATCAAGGGGAAGAGACGCGATACCTCTCCCCTCCGGCTGCCAGGGACAAGTCCTATAAGGGCCCTATCTGGATCGAGCCCTATCTCTTTACAAAATTCATCCCTGGAGATACAGACCCTTACCACATCGAGCAGGGGATGCCCCACAAAGTCTACATCCATACCATGTGACCTAAAAAAGTCCTTTTCAAAAGGCAAGATAACGGCCATCCGGTCTACCAGATGACGTAGCTTCTTTACCCTCCCCTGACGCCAGGCCCATACCTGGGGACTGATATAGTAGAATATGGGTATAGACAGCTTCTTGGCCCTGCTGGCCACCCGAAGGTTAAAGTCTGGATAATCTATGACAATAAGCAGGTCTGGCCTTTCATTACGGAGCCAGTCTGTGATGAGATTAAAGGCCCTTAGTATTGGTCTGATATGGCTGATTACCTCAACTGCTCCTACCACAGCGAGGTCAGAGATCGGGAATAAGACCTCCAGCCCTGCCTCCTGCATACGGAGCCCCCCTACACCTACAAACCTTGCCTCTGGAAGTCTGGCCTTAATTGCCCTGATGAGGTTTGAGCCATGGAGGTCGCCAGAGGCCTCTCCAGCTATGACAAATACCTGCACCCACCAATTCCCCCTAGACCTGGAAGCCAGATAGGACCTGCTGAGACCAGTCAGGAGGCAGAAAGTGCCTGTCGATACCTGCAGACTTGAGCCCTTCCATGATCTGGGCATTTATATCCAGAGCGAGTTTTAGGGCCTTTCTACCCGCCTCTCCTGTAACCTTTGGTCTCTCAAGCCCCTGTACTGACCTCACAAAGGACTCTAGTTCATCATAGAGTATATCTGTTCCTCTGTGGGTCTCAAACTCAGGCCTGATGGCACTCATGGGCCCTGCACTCAGGTCTCTTGTCACAATCAGGCTCTTGCACTCCATACAGTCTGCAGAGATATAGAGCCCTGGTTGAAATACCCGAATTTTGCGCATACTGTGGAGAGAGATCCGACTTGCTGTAATATTTGCAGTACATCCATCAGTAAAGATGAGCCTTACATTTGCGATATCCATCTTTTGGGTCAAGACAGGTACACCTACTGCCCTTATCTCCTTGACGGGCAGACCTACAAGAGACAGGACTATGTCCAGATCATGTATCATCAGGTCCAGGACTACATCTACATCAGTGGCCCTGTTTTTAAATCCACTCAGTCTATTGGCCTCTATAAACAGGGGCTGGGTCAGTCTTGCCTCGAGTGCCTTGATGGCAGGATTAAATCTCTCCAGATGGCCTACCTGGAGGACCACTCCATGTCTCTCTGCTATATCGATGAGTTCATCTGCCTCTTCCACAGTAGTGGAGATAGGCTTCTCGACCATACAGTGTACATCATTGGAGAGCAGTATCCTGGCAATCTCATAGTGATGTATGGTGGGCACTACCACTGACGCTGCATCAATCTTGCCTATCAGCTCATGGACATCTGTATAGGCCCTGGTCTTTACCTCCCTGGCCACCTCTTGCGCACGCCCAGGGACGATATCTACTACACCGACCAGGTCCACACCATCCATTTTGGCATATTTCTGAGCATGAAATCGTCCCAAGTATCCAACACCTATGACTGCAACATGAACCAATGTACTATATCTCCATCTCGATCATTTCTTCAGATATGACTGAGGTCATCTCTGCCCCTGATACCGACTATGACTATCCCTGACCTATTGGCCAGCTCAATACTGGGACCCTTATCAAAAAACAAGGTGCGTCCTACCTCTACTGCCAGTACTGCTGCCCTGGCCTGCACCATTTTATGCACAGTCTCTATACCTATAGAGGGAAGGTCAAATCTGGTGTCCTGCCTGGGCTTGCAGACCTTTATTACCACCGCACCTCTTCCGCCAAATTGTCCGCCACGGAGTATAGTATTGTCAGTACCTTCTATTGCCTCCACGGCCAATACAGCCCTGTCCTTGACTACCAGGCACTGGCCAATGTCCAGGCGTCCCAGCTCCTTCGCAAGGCTCCAGCCAAAGTGGATATCTTCCCACTGACTCTTTGAGGGCCTGCGACGCGTCAAGATACCAGAAGGTACCAGCATGTCTCCCAAGAGGACTGTAGATGGGAGGATCTGGATGCCCTCTGCCTCTATCTCATTGGCAACGGCCCTGAGTATCCCATCATCCAGTCTATTCTTCAGGCTGCGCCAGAGCCTGATGGCCCTCAAGTCAGGCCGGGCATCTTTAAACATCCTGGTCTTTGTTATAGAGCCTGCAAATATGGCCTCTGATGCCCCGGCCCTCTTGAGTGCCTTTATGAGCTTACCTAGCTGTCCCAGATGGACCCATTCGATCTGGTCTACCTCTTTTGAGAGCAGAGAGTCTGTCTCTCCCTTGTGGGCCACTGCAACTACCCTGCGTCCACACATCCTGGCAGCCCTGGCACACAACAGGGGAAACTGCCCAGCCCCTGCAATAAGCCCTAGGGGTTGATCTTTCATCAAAAGTCTTCTCCATTCTTAGAGGCCATAGGTACGCCCCTCTTGGAGGAGCGGATGAATTCAGTAAACCTCCTCACCTCTGGTATGTCTCCAAGACGAGACTCTACCGTATCTATGGCATCTCTCAGCATATCATTTCTCTTAAAGATCATTCGATATGCCTCCTTCAAGGCCTCAATGACCTCTCTTGAGAATCCCTGTCGCCTCAGCCCTATCAGATTCAGGCCATAGAGATTCCCCCTCTGGCCCCAGTACTTCACAAAGGGAGGTATATCCTTATTTGTACCAGACATGCCACCTAAGAAGGCATAGGCCCCGATCCTACAGAATTGATGGATAGCAGACAGCCCACCTATAACGGCATGCTCTTCTATCTCTACATGACCTCCAAGAGTGGCACCATTTGACATTATCACGCCTTCTCCGAGTTGGCAGTCATGGGCCACGTGGCAATAGGCCATAAGCAGACACTGTCTTCCGACCCTGGTAACACCGCAGCCCGCCTCAGTACCTCGATGGACAGTGACAAATTCACGGATTATGGTCCTGTCACCTATCTCGAGCCTGGTAGGTCCACCAGCATACTTCAGGTCCTGAGGGGGTGCCCCGATGGAGGCAAACTGAAAGACCTTTATGTTTTTCCCCAGGCAGGTATTGCCCTCTATTACAGAATGGGGACCTATCTCTGTCTCCATGCCTATCTCTACCTCTGGTCCTATGATTGCGTAGGGACCTATCTTTACCCCTGGTGCAATCTTTGAGTCCGGGGAGACAATTGCAGTTGGATGTATATATGTCTTTTTATCAATACGCATTAATTAATCCAGAATACCCTTCTTGAGTGGTCTCTCATGGCCCAGCAGCTAAAGATTAGACCCCAGCCATGTCTTTTACTGAACGGCTGCCGTAAGTATGGACTCGACTACCAAGTCATCATCGACAAATGCCTTACAGTCCATTTTCCACAGGATAGATTTACGTTTTATGGACCTCAGATTCATTACCAGTTGATCGCCAGGCACGACTGATTTTCTAAAACGCACCCCATCCATACCTGCAAATACCAGGAGCTTTCCCTTAAGGCCTTCAGGGTCTGTCTTTTTGGCAAAGATTATTCCTGTCTGGGCCATGGCCTCCAAGATGAGGACACCTGGCATAATGGGCTCTCCAGGAAAGTGTCCCTGGAAAAAGGCCTCATTTATAGTAACATTTTTAATGGCCTTGATACTGACACCAGGCTCAAGGCTCAAAACCCGATCTACCAACAGAAAAGGATATCTGTGAGGTAAGAGACTCCATATCTCTTTTATATCGAGTCGACCATCCATCTCTTCATCTCCTCCTAAAATTCAATTTTAGGGACAAACTGTCCATGGACTATTCGGAGCCCCTCTTTGATTTTACAAGCCTCTTTAGCTCGCGTACCTCTTTAGCTAGCTCTGGAAGGTGTTTGAAGACAGCCATGGCCCTTTTCCACTTCTTGTGGGGCATTGCAGGAGAGCCCAAGACTACCTGACCTGCAGGTATACTCTTGTTAATCCCAGACTGCGCACCTATCATGACACCATCTCCAATCTCTAAATGACCTATTATGCCAACCTGACCTCCTAATACTACTCCCCTACCCAGACGAGTGCTCCCAGATATACCGACCTGACCCACAAGTATTGAATCAGGTCCTATAGATACATTGTGTGCAATCTGTACCAGGTTGTCGATTTTGGTGCCATGGCCTATCCGGGTCTCCTCCAGGGCCGCCCTGTCAATGGTGACATTGGCCCCTATCTCTACATCGTCTTCAATCACTACTATCCCGGTCTGCGGAATCTTTACATAGGAACTGCCAGACCTGGCATAACCAAACCCATCACTCCCAATCACTGTCCCTGAGTGTATAGTAACTCTCTTTCCCAATTGACAGCCATGATAGACCACTACATTGGGATAGAGGGTCGTCTTCTCTCCAATAGATACCATCTCTCCCACGTATACCCCAGGATGGAGGGTCACAAATGGCTCGATCTTTACCCTGTCTCCCACGTATACCCCAGGATATATACTGACCTCTTTAGCTATCTCACAGCCTGAACCTATATGGGCCTCAGGACTCACTCCTATGGCCTCAAAGGGTCTCTCTATAAAGGCAGTGGCCAGTATGGCATAGGCGAGATATGGATCATCTACCAGGACACAAGGACGCCCTAATGGATAGGGCCAATCTCTTGGGAGAATAAAGGCCCCTGCCCTGCTTTTCTCTACATCTTCTCTATTACGTGGCCCTAACGCAAAGCTTATTTCATCCGGGCCTGCAGTACCTAATGACTGGATGCCCTCTATAGGCAGATCAGGAGGTCCCTTGAGCTCTCCTTTCAACAATTGGGCAATATCTCCAAGACTCTTCATGTCTTTATCCTTACCCCAGAGATCAGACTGGACAACTATAACAGCTCAACAAGTCATGGCAATGAGACAAAGAATCTTCAAGGACTATCTCGACTCTGTGCCCTAGTAATAACCTACAGATAATGTCATGATTTTTTGATCCTAAAAGCTGCCACCTGTACTGAATTCCCAATTACTTGAGTCATCTCCAGGTCTCTTACTTATATTTACTCCCCATTCTATACTAATTGGTCCCATGGGAGAAAGCCACTTTATTCCAAGACCTATGGACTTACGCAGGTCAGTTATGTCATAGCCACTCTTTTTGTCCCAGACATTCCCCATATCCAGGAAACATAATCCCCTCAGACCCATGCTCTTGATCAGTGGAAAGATGGCCTCAAGCTGCACATAACCCATGTAATTTCCACCAATACGCTCTCCTTTTGAGTCTACAGGGCTTATACGGCCATATTTAAAGCCCCTTACAGAGTCTGCACCACCCAAGAAAAACTTTTCATAAATGGGGAGCTTCCCACCCTTTCCCTGGCCCACATAACCCAGCCCACCCCTTATATGGCCTATGACCTCTTTCCATATGGGGTGATAATAGCTGGCAACGCCCCTGAGCTTCACATAGGCACTATCACCACCCAGGGCCCCCCCTGCATACTCAATGGACCCACTGTTGTTCCAGCCATGGGTAGGATTATAATAGTCATCTCTTGTGTCATAGGTAAAGCCAGCACTTATAGACCTGGTGACATGGATATCAAGGGAATCCCTTATGTATCTTGATGCATAAATAGAGACATTACTGAGATGGGTATTATCCATCCTCAGCCTGAGAAAGGCGCCGAGATTATCAGTCAGGGGATATGCGAAACGCAGTGCACCACCACTGCTCCTCCTCGTATAGTCGTCATATTCCTGCTCCCAGTTGTATAGATCCACGCCTAAGGAGAGTTTGGTGTCCCTGAAATAGGGTTCGACAAAACTGAATGAATACCGGTCTGTCTGTGCCCCTAATATACCCTTGAAGCTCAGGGTCTCTCCCCTCCCAAGGAAGTTCCTCTGGCTGATCTCGCCCACGAGCATAACCTTTTCTACTGAGCTGTAACCACCGCCAATACTAAAGCTGCCAGTAGGCTGCTCCTTGACCTTCACCTTGAGGTCCATATATTTTTTATTGCTCTCTTTAGTGGGGATGAGATTTACGTCTTTAAAATAGCCTAGTCTCTTGAGCCTCTTAGTGCTTTCTCTAAAGCCTGAGGCAGTAAATGGCTCGAGTTCCTTGACCCTAAGTTCTCTCCTGATGACCTTGTCTCTGGTCCTGGTATTCCCCACTATCTCTATCCGCCTAAACCTCACCTTAGGCCCTGTATTTACGTCTAATATGATGTTTACTACCTTCTTTTTTGGGTCCTTTTTGACCAGTGGTGTGATATCGGCATAGGCAAAGCCCTTATCTGCATAGAGATCTGCGAGCTTCATAATATCATGGCGCAGCACTTCCTGGTTGAAGACAGGCTCCTTATTGATCTTGAGCAGTGCCAGGAGCTTTTTCCTGTCTTTAAAAAAGTCCTGTTTTATATCCACCTTACCTACACCATAGCGACTCCCTTCTTTTATAGGAATTGTTATATAGAGCCAGTGGCCCCTTCTCTGGACTGTGGGTTGACCTACCTTGACATCTACATAGCCGTGGTTGTGGTAATATGCATCAATCCTGCCCAGGTCTCTGTCCAGGGCATCCCATTTGAGGACAGCGGTGTCTCCCTTAAAAAAAGACAGGATATTCCTTAAGGAGGGTTTCCAGATAGGCATCTTCTCAGTGGTCTCCATCAATTTTTTGAGTTGGTTATCTGAGAAGACATGGTTGCCCTGAAACTTGATGGACTTGATGTGGACCCTTTTCCCCTCTGTAATCTTAAAGGTCACATCTGCTGCCGCATCTGATACCCTCTTCAGCACAGGCACGACAGTGGTATCCATATAGCCCTTGCCTTCATAGAGGGCCTTTATCTTCTCTGCATTTTCATGAAGGGCCTCCTCATTTACTATAGTATAGGGTTTAATATCTATGACCTCATGTATCTTGTCTTTTTTGATCTTTTTGTTGCCTACAAATTTTATATATCTTATGGCAGGCTTTTCCTTTACTATAAAGGTTACCTTTCGGCCTAAAGGACTCTCTGTGACATCTACCTGCACATCATCAAAAAAGCCCATTTTGTATATGGCCTTTATGTCAGAGGCTATGGTCTTTGGGTCAAAGAGGTCTCCCTCCCTTGTCTTGACCGTCTCTAGAATTGCATCGGTATCTACCCTCCTGTTACCTATGATACCCACACCTGCTACCAGATAAGGGGCATCTATAAGTCTTACCATTTCATCTCTTGCCTTATTCAGGACCAGATCTAGATCACTTCTGTCTCCACTGGCAAAGAAGGGTTCAGGCCTATTGGGTGTCTTTTCCAGGTCGATAAGCCTCAGATCCAGGCTCAGATATCCACCAATACAACTTACACTGCCGTAAAATGCAAACTGTACATGTCTGGCCTTTCCGGCCTTAATGATCTGCTCTAAAGACCCTGGAGGGCCACCCCTGGACAGGAAGACCTTATTTCCCCTGGCCTCAAGACGTCTAGAGAGCCCTTCTCTTACCTCATCTGCCATATAAGAGATGTCTTTTGGGCCATAATAGGCCAGTGGGAGTCCAAGAATAGATACTGGAGGTGGCAGGGCACCAGCCATGCAGACAGATACTGACAGAGGTTGAAGCCACAGGGCCAGGATCAGATACAGAATATATGGCTGATTACCAAAGGACCTGCCTGTTCTGTAATAAGTTTTGGGACTAAGGCTCAATATAGCTACCCTGCATAGGTAATGAGAATAAATGACCTATAAAATTAATGTCTGGATAGAGGGCCTATTCAGACTCTGATTATGAGAATTCAGCACCTGGCCTGAGATAAAACTGCATTGGCAATCAAGACATAAGTCCTGCACTAAAGTCCTTTAGCCCAGAGACATTGAGTTCAATAGCCCGGCCACTGACCAGGCCTATACACCGATCCATGTTACCTGCCAAGGCCATATTGTGGGTGACAATTATCATAGTTATATGGTAATTTTTATTAAAGAAAAAAATTAAGTCTGCAACCTTCTCCCCAGTTTTTTCATCGAGATTTCCAGTAGGTTCATCAGCCAACACCAGTCTAGGTCTCCTGACCATGGCCCTTGCAAGTGCCACCCTCTGTTGCTCACCACCTGAGAGTTCCCCAATACGATAATCTCTCTTTTTTTCAAGCCCTAACTCCACGAGTATATTTACTGCCATCTCTTTTGCCCTGGCCTTAGACTCTCCTGCCACCAGGCAGGGCATCATAATATTCTCAAGGGCAGAAAACTCTGGCAGGAGATGATGGAACTGAAATACAAATCCTAGCTCTTGATTGCGAAATCTGGAGAGCCTGGAATCACTCCAGGAGAATACGTCCCTTCCAAAGTGAAAGACCTTGCCCGTGCTAGGGCGATCAAGGGTGCCAAGTATGTGGAGAAAAGTGGTCTTTCCCACCCCTGAGGCCCCAACTATCCCTACAAGTTCCCCAGAATAGATCTTACAGTTGAGGCCTTTTAAGACCTCTACCTGAAATCCAGAACTCCAGAAACTCTTACAGAGGTCTCTGACCTCTAAGGCCAGAACCCTATTATTAGAATTCCGTACAGAAGATGACATATTCCTTTAAGACGTCCCAATCAAGGAAAGAGCTTGATAAGTCCTTTCCCTTAGCAGTATACTTAAAGAGTTATATGATTTCTGACTCGGCTTTGCACCAAAAAATTATAGGATACCTGATATGTCTAAGATGCCTATCATCTTCGGCCTCCACGATCACCAGCCACTTGGCAATTTCTCCAGGGTCATCGAACAACTGACTAATACATGCTATCGTCCTTTCTTGCAAGCCATCTACAGATTCCCATGGTTTTCTCTCTCATTACATGTAAGTGGCATACTCCTCAAGTGGTGGGAAGATAACGACAGCTCGATGATTGAGCTCATAGGCAATATGGTAGACAGGGGACAGATAGAGCTACTGGGCGGGGGTTTTTATGAGCCTATCCTGGCCTCTATACCTAGAGAAGACAGAAAGGAGCAGATATCTATACTCACTGAATACCTGGAGCAACGTTTTGGTCAGAGGCCAAAGGGTCTCTGGCTGACAGAGAGGGTATGGGAAGACCAGATAATTGAGGACCTGTCAGATATAGGCATCCAATTCATTGTCGTAGATGACTGGCACTTTCTCATAGCAGGATTCAACAGAGAGGAACTCTACGGCTATTATCTGACAGAGTCAGGGGGAAAGACCCTGGCTATCTTTCCAATAGATGAGAGGCTACGTTATCTAATCCCCTTCCGCCCGATCGAGGAGCTTAGGGCATATCTGGAAGAGACTGCTAAAAAACGGAAAATGGCCATCTATGTAGATGATGGAGAAAAATTCGGTGGATGGCCTGGAACCCATAAGTGGGTCTACACAGATGGATGGCTTAAAGAGTTCCTGAGACATGCCTCTCGTTGGGTGGAAGAATTCGTTGACTGGACTACCTTTTCACAGGTCATGAAGAGGATACCTGCATCGGGCCTATGCTATCTTCCAACGGCCTCTTATGAGGAGATGGAACAGTGGGCACTCCCTACAGAAAAGGCCCTCAGACTCCAGGAATTGATAGGGTCTATAGGCACAGACGCCAGGGAAATCTACAGGCCCTTCTTGCGTGGAGGACACTGGAAAGACTTCCTCGTGAAGTATCCTGAATCAAACTACATGCACAAGCGCTCTATTGCTATAAGCCAGATGGGCAGAGACAGACGCCTGTTCGACAGAAAGGCCAGGGACTATATCCTCTCATCTCAGTGCAATGACGCCTATTGGCACGGGATCTTTGGTGGTCTCTATCTCCCACACCTGAGAAATGCCGTATGGCAGTCCATACTAAAGGCAGAGGCAAGGCTGCGCAGGACACAAGAGCTCAAGATCGAGGAATCCGATATCAATAGAGATGGTATGCCTGAGGTGATTGCCTCGTCTGGTGAGGCATGCCTGGTCTTTGAACCCCACTATGGTGGACAGCTAATAGAGTTCTCTGTACTAGATCCCCCAAATAACTATGGAAATACCCTGACCAGGAGGCCTGAGGCCTACCATGAGGCCCTGAGAAAGACAGTCGAACAGGGTCCCTGCACTGATGATCAGAACAGGAAAGGTATCACAAGCATCCACAACCTCTCGAGGCGCCCAGACCCTTCCATGTTGAATGAGCTGCTATTCGATTGGTATAAGAGAAATTCCTTTATAGATCACCTCTTTGATCCCGCTGCCACCCTCCTGGACTATAAGAGATGTGACTTTAGGGAGTGGGGAGACTTTGCCAATCAGCCCTTCAGGCACTGCATTGACAGAGGGACCATTGTGCTGATAAGAGATGGTGGCCTATATCCTCCCTGGTCTCCCAAAATACCTATCCGCTTGACCAAGTCCTTTATCATCAAGGATAGGGGCCTGACACTCAGTGCCAGATATATCCTGAGGAATGAATCTGATGTCCATATAGGCTGCCGATTTGGCATAGAATGGAACATCTTTCCGGCATTTCTTGCCCTGGGAAGTGGGAGAATCATTGTGGCCGAGAGGGAACAGGACTTCAGGTCTTCCTGGGAAGACAGAGGAGACAGGATAAGCATTGAAGACCAGACATTAGGCATCAGGCTCCATATTGATCTGGGTCACGACAGGACTATCTGGGGATTTCCAGTGATGACAGTAGCCCAAAATGAGGAGGGCTATGAGACGACCATCCAGGCCATCTCTATTATGGCCCACCAGGAAATCAGTCTCAAGGCTGGAGATGAATGGGAGCAGGATATTAACTGGGAGGCAGAGACAAGGTCTATGAAAAGTGCCTATTATATATAGACTGATCTTGCCCTTTGCATAAATTTTTTATGCATTTACCTGTTACCAAGCACCTTCTTTAGGGCCTCAATGCAGCGTGAGTTCTCCTCAGGCAGGCCTGCAGTAATCCGGATGTGATCTGGAAGGCCATAGACACCCATTCCCCGGACGATGACTCCCTCTCTGAGCATATCTTCACAGACCATCCGGGCATCCCTACCTATATCAACCAATACGAAGTTGGTCTCACTGGGCATTACCTTCAGGCCCATGTCTTTAAGTGCATCTGTGAGAAAGTCTATGCCCTGCCACACCGTGTTCAACGTATTCTCAAGATGCTCATGGTCGTCTAATGCCGCAATGGCCCCTACCTGGGCCAGGCTATTGACGTTAAAGGGCTGACGCACCCTATCCAGATATAGCGCTATCTCTCTATCCATTACCCCATAGCCTACCCGTAGACCAGCAAGGCCATAGGACTTTGAAAAGGTCCGAAGTGCTATTACCCTCTTGTCTCTTCTGATATAGTCTGTCCCCCTTGGTGTCTGTCTGGTCCTTGCAAAGTCTATATAGGCCTCATCCAAGACTACAAGTAAATGCCGTGGGAGTCCCTCTAGAAAGACGTCAAACTCGTCCTGAGAGATAGTGCTTCCAGTAGGATTGTTAGGGTTGTCCAGGAATATAAGACGGGTCTTTGGTGTCACTGCCTGCAATATGGCCTCAAGGTCATGGTGATATCTGGAAAGGGGTATGATCACATTGCTCCCCCCAACGGCCTGTACCATCTTGGTATACACCAGAAAGCTCGGCCTGCTGGTTATGACCTCACGACCTGGCCGAACAAAGACCCTTATAAGGAACTCTATCAGGTCATCAGACCCATTTCCAACTACGATCTCTGCTGGAGACACACCAAGCAACTGAGACAATCTCTTCTTGAGATAATAGCAACTACCATCAGGATAGCGGTATATAGAAGATATGGCATTCCTTATGGCCTCCTGGGCCCTTGGCGATGGGCCCAGTGGATTTTCATTAGAGGCAAGCTTAATAGGGTCCTTTACCCCATATTCCCTTTCGACTTCCTCAACAGGCTTACCTGGCGGATAAGGGACAAGATCTGTGATATATCTTGGGACATCATATAACATAGTCATGGTCCTCAATGCAGGTCTCTATTGGCCGGTCTTTGGATAGAGCCTGTGTTCTTCCATACCGAGGTCAGGATTGGCCTCTATCCTGATGGCAACATCAAAGTTTCTCTCCAGATTATAGATCTCAGAACGTTTATTGTTGAGTAGATACGAGGCAACTTGAGATGGCGCCTCTAATACCAGTTGTTCTATCTTTTTCTTGCGGCTGTCTGCCAGATGGGCGCTGATCCTTCTCAGATAGGCCAGGGCAAGGGCCTCTACAGACCTGACGATCCCCCTTCCATGACAGCATGGGCACTGGGAATAGCTGCCCAGCTGGACGGGAGAGCGGATCTTTTGGCGCACCAATTCAAGTACCCCAAAGCGTGAGATCCTGGTGATCTCTGTCCTGGCACGGTCTCTCTTGAGACACTCCCTCATACGTCTCTCCACCTGCCGCCTGTATGCCCTGTTACGCATATCAATAAAGTCTATAACTATAATACCACCGAGATCTCTCAGACGCAGTTGCCTGGCGATTTCCTCTGCGGCCTCCAGGTTGGTCTTTAGGGCCGTCTCCTCTATGTGCCTTTCCTTGATATTTCTCCCTGAATTCACGTCTATAGACACCAAGGCCTCTGTTGGTTCTATCACTATATAGCCTCCAGAAGGCAGGTCTACCCTGGACTGATATACCTGATCTATCTGTCTTTCAATATCAAAGTGTAGAAATATAGGGGTATCGTCCTGGTAGAGGTGTACAGTGGCTAACTGACGGGGTGCAATGATACGTAGGAATGCCTTTATCTTGTCATAGATATCCTGGCGGTCCACCAGGATCTCCCTGACATTATTTGTGAGATAGTCCCTCAGGAAGCGTGTGGCCAGATCCTGATCCCTATATATGAGGGCAGGGCTCCTGGCAGACTGGACCTTTTTCTTTAGGTCATTCCAGAGCCGCATGAGGTATCTGAGGTCCTTCTGTATCTCTACCTTTGGGACCCCCTCAGCGGCCGTCCGGGCAATGAGTCCTATTCCTTCAGGCACATTGTATGCTTTTAAGATCTGCTTGAGCCTCTGACGTTCTTTCTCTTCTTCTATCTTTCTGGATACACCTATATGGGCAGTACCTGGCATGAGCACCAGATACCTCCCAGGTATGGAGAGATAGGTCGTTACAGCAGCCCCTTTTATGTGTGTCTGTTCCTTGACTATCTGCACCAGGATGTCCTGACCCTTATTTAAAAACTCGTGGATACGCCTTTTGTCCTCTGCATATCCATAGTATTCAGGGTGTATGTCGTCCAGAGATAGATAGGCATTTTTACTGAGGCCTATATCGACAAAGGCGGCCTGGAGACTGGGTTCTATATTGAGGAGGCGGCCCTTATAGAGGTTACCCCTTGTCTGGGTATGGGCAAGGGTCTCGATATCAAAGGCCTCAAGACGTCCATTCTCTAAGAGCGCTATTCTACATTCCTCTGGCTCCTCTACATTGATCACGATCTGAGAGTTGCTGGTTGGGCACGACTTCTTTTTCGATCTCATATCTGTCTCTGTCCTAATCTGTGTATATGACCACTGCCTTTTGCAAAAAACTCATAAAGAGATACTCTATATTAGTCAGTGGCCCTGTCAAGCAGGATCATGGGTATTGGATATTTCATATAAGATATGGGCAACAGGCCGGGTTTTAGTTATGAGATATCCAGATGGGTATAGGATAATGGAGATATCACATCTATTTAGGGATCAGAGATGTCAAAAAGACACAGGATAAGACTGGCCCTTTTGTGTGGAGGTCGATCTGCAGAGAGAGAGGTCTCGCTTGCAGGTGCAAGAGAGATAGAGAGGGCACTTGACCCAAATCTCTATCATGTCAGGCGTTATGACCCAGCCCTGGATCTCGATAGGCTTATAAGGGATGCACCTGGCCTGGATATGGCCTTTGTCCTCCTCCATGGCCGATATGGAGAGGACGGCTGCATACAGGGCCTCCTGGACCTTATTGATCTGCCCTATCAGTGCTCAGGGGTCCTGGGGAGTGCCCTGGCTATGGACAAGCACCTGGCCAAGGTAATCTATAGAGATGCAGGGATACCCACGCCTCCATGGATCTATTTCCCATGTAGAGAGAGAATAGACCCTGAGAGGGTCATAGACACACTTGGACTCCCCCTCATGGTAAAGCCATGTACCCAGGGATCGAGTATTGGAATAAAGAAAGTAGAGACCAGAGACGGACTTGGACCTGGCATAGAGGAGGCATGTAAATGGGATGACAGGGTCTTGATAGAATCCTATATAGAGGGACAAGAGATTACAGGAGGGGTCCTTGGCACAGAGAGGATAATGCCGCTTCCTATAGTAGAGATCACTCCAGATACAAAGTATCAATTTTTCGACTATAAGGCAAAGTATCTAGCAGGGGCCAGTAGAGAGACCTGTCCTGCAGATATCCCCAGAGAACTGACAGAGGAGGCCCAGTCCCTGGCCACTAAGGCCCATAAGGCCTTACAACTCCGGGCCTATAGCCGAACAGATATGATCCTTACATCCATGGGCAAGATATTTGTCCTGGAGACCAATACTATACCTGGGATGACTCAGACCAGCCTCTTCCCACAGGCCGCAAGGGCAGCAGGGATCCCCTTTAATAAACTACTTGACCGGCTTATTGATATGACACTAGACAGTGCAAAGGCCCGTGTCCACAGGCAGATTACAGGAAATATTTGAAATGACACAAGACCTCTCCCCTAAGAGACTGATAGGCCGTACTGCCCTCTCTCACTCCTATAAAAGGACGTTCCCATTCAGGATTGCCACAACCTCATATATCTATCCTGACTATATACTGCCAAATGTGGAGCTGCTGGCCCCCTATCTGGATGAAATAGAGCTGATACTCTTTGAGTCAGATCCAGAAGACGGCCTCCCGACCAGAGATGAGATCATGAATCTGGCAGAGATAGGACAGAAACAGGATATCAGCTACAATGTACACCTACCTATCGACATCTTTTTGGGAGACCCTGATCCTGAGGTCAGAAGATACGGCATAGAGATAATCAAAGAGATCATTGTCCTGACCAGCCCTATCCATCCTACGAGCTATACCCTTCACCTGGAGTCTAAGGCTCACGATGGCCAGAGGTGCATGGATATCAGCAGGTGGAAGAGAGATACGCTGGAAAGCGTCAAGAGGGTCCTCGAGACCGGCATCCCATCCAGGCAGATCTCTATTGAGACTCTCGACTATCCATTCGACAAGATAGAAGGGGTTATTGAAGAACTGGACCTCTCGATCTGTCTGGACCTTGGCCATTTACTCCTTTATGGGTACTCAATCGAAGACTATGCAGCCAGATACCTCGACAGGACCAAGGTCATCCATCTGCACGGTGTAAAAAAGGGGCTCGCCCACATATCTCTGGATGTCATGCATAGAGACCAGATCAATGCCATCTTGAGTATATTTCATGACTTCAGTGAGACCCTGTGCCTTGAGGTCTTTTCTTTCTCTGAGCTCAGGTCCTCGATAGAGTGTCTGGAGAGACACTGGAAAAGATATCATGAATAGGAGATATTAGGGTGGCAAGGGCAATTATGGTCCTGGGGACAGGCAGTGATGTGGGAAAGTCTGTTACTGCAACTGCCCTCTGTCGTATCCTGAATAGGAAGGGCTATTCTGTTGCACCATTTAAGGCACAGAACATGTCCAACAATTCTTTTGTTACAGTAGAGGGTGGAGAGATCGGACGTGCACAGGCAGTCCAGGCCGAGGCCGCAGGTATCCTGCCATCTGTACACATGAATCCCATCCTCTTAAAGCCTTCCTCTGTCAGGGGTTCACAGATCGTGCTCCAGGGAAAGGTCATGGCCCAGCTAGATACCATGGACTACTATGCACTCAGGCCAAGACTCAGAGAGGCAGTGATAGAGTCATATAAGAAGCTGGCCAGGGAATATGAGGTGATAGTCATAGAGGGTGCAGGTAGCTGCTGTGAGATGAATCTCAAGGAGAACGATCTGGTCAACTTCTCTATGGCAGAGGCGGCAGGAGCGGCCTGCATACTCGTTGCAGACATCGACAGGGGTGGCGTATTTGCTCAGATCATAGGCAGCTATAACCTCATGACCCAGGAAGAAAGGAGACTCATCCTTGGCTTTATAATAAATAAGTTCCGCGGCGACTCCAGACTCTTTGATGATGGGATTACATATATTGAAAATGCAACTGGCAGGCCTGTCCTGGGCCTGGTTCCATACTACAGGGATATCTCTATTGATCCAGAGGACTCGGTAGTGGTCCAGGAAGAGAGGTGCACCTATAGGCCTATTGGACCCAATACAATAAATATCGGGGTCTTGAGACTGCCTGCTATATCTAATTTTACAGACATAGAGGCCCTCAAGAGAGAATCGGATGTAATAGTAAACTACCTGTTTCGTCCAGGAGAGTGGTCGAATCTGTATGACTGTCTGATTATCCCAGGCACAAAAAATGTGATGGAGGATGCCTCCTGGTTGGTCAAGACGGGCTGGGGGGAGATAATCAGGGAATTTGCCAGGAAAGGGGGCAGGATCCTTGGGATCTGTGGCGGATATCAGCTCATGGGAAAGAGGATTATAGATCCCTATGGTGTAGAATCTGACCAGGAGAGGCAGGACGGCCTGGACATCCTGCCTATAGAGACCGTTCTGGGCACTGAAAAGGTCGTGCGGAGGGTGACAGGTACATGCATTGGGAAAGAGACAGAGATAACAGGCTATGAGATCCACATGGGGAGGAGCAATATCCTGGGAGACATGGGGAGGCCATTTCTAGAGGTCCATGAGTTGGACACAGAAGGGAGATCCTGGCTTGATGGCTGTACTATAGGAGATGGAAGGGTCTCTGGCACCTATGTCCATGGGATCCTGGATTCACCTGGATTCAGAGGGGAGTTCCTGAACTCCATCAGGAGGCAGAAGGGCCTGAAAGAGAGGCCTCCTGTCCTGCGCTCTCATGAATATGACAGGTTGGCAGACTACTTTGAGGCCTGTTGCGATATAGACAAGATTATTAATAGTTGCATGAGGGGGGCCTATTAGGGTGCGTGCATTCATCATAGCTGGGACGCAGAGTGGGTGTGGGAAGACCACGGTGTCCCTTGGGATCATGGCTGCCCTGATCCGAAGGGGCCTTAGGGTCCAGGCATTCAAGGTAGGACCGGACTTTATAGATACTGGCCACCACAGGCAGGTCACCAGGAGAGACTCCCACAATCTGGATGGCTGGATGATGTCTCGTCAATACAATCAGGAGGTCTTCTCACGCTACTGCATGGATGCAGATATAGCAGTGATAGAGGGAGTCATGGGGCTCTTTGATGGTCTGTCTGGCAGGGATGAATCAGGTTCCACTGCACAGATGGCTGAATGGCTCGATCTGCCTGTTGTCCTGGTCATAGATACACGCTCCATGGCAAGGTCTGCCGCTGCCCTGGTACTGGGGTTTTCTCTGTTTGGCAATAGACTTTCCATACCTGGGATCATATTTAATCGCGTGGCCAGCAGAGGTCATGCAGAGATGCTCATGGATGCCATGGACTCTGTGCCTGGCATCCAGGTCTTTGGCTGTCTGCCAGGGGACAGGGATATCGAGATACCATCTCGGCACCTGGGCCTGTTGACTGGAGAGGACTTTGAAATAGATGACTCCAAGATCGAGAGGTTGGGCCAGTGGATAGAGAGACACCTGGACCTGGATCTGCTCTTGTCCTGTTCTAAAGAGAGAGAGACCTATAAGGAGTGTCTTCCCTGTCCATCTGTATCTGTCAGGATCGGGATTGCCAAAGACGAGGCCTTTTGTTTCTACTATGCAGAAAACCTGAGGCTCCTTAGAGAGGCAGGTGCAGAGCTGGTCCCATTTTCTCCCATCCATTCAGCAGGACTGCCTCCAGACATCAGAGGGATCATCTTGGGAGGTGGCTATCCAGAGTTACACTGTCAGGAATTGGCTGAAAACAGAGGCATGCTCGAGTCTATAAAGAGATTTGCCACAGAGGGAAGGCCTATCTATGCAGAGTGTGGCGGCCTTATGTACCTTACAGAGGGTATTACTGACTTTGATGGAAGGACATATTCCATGGCAGAGGTCTTTCCGTTCTCTGTGAGGATGGAGTCCCACCTCACTGCCCTGGGTTACAGGCAGGTCATTACAAAAAAGGACTCCATCCTGGGTCCTGCAGGAACAAAGGTCAGGGGACACGAATTTCACTACTCCAGGATCGAGGGCAGGAATAGGGCCGAATCCATCTATCTGACAGATCAGAGAGATCCATCTCACAGGGGTGAGGGATTCCTGTATAAGAGGACCCTTGGCTCTTATGTGCATCTGCACCTTGGCTCAAATCCCGAAGTGGCCAGGTACTTTGTGGAATGCTGTATGGCTAGAGATTTTGGTCTATGAATTTCTGTCTGCATTCTTTACTGCAGAAATAGTAGGTCTTTCCTCTCCAGCTGAGACTCAGGGCATCCCTTTTGGGGAAATAGACCCCACATACTGGATCCTGGACCAGTTCATCTGTAACAGGGGGCGGCCGTCTGGAGTCTGTCTTATCTCTCCTCTGCAGGGCCTGGTCTCTAAAATAACCCTTTATGACATAGTAGATCGCCAGACAGAGGAAAAGAAATATAATGAGGCGCATCTATAGATAGGTCTCCCTGTCTGCCAGTCTGCGGACTATGGGGCCATTTGCAGGAAGTTGCTCCAATAGCTCTGAGACGGTCTTATTCCATGGCCTGAGCATGAGGTCTGGAGCAAGCTCGTTCCATGGGGCCAGGACAAAGCGTCTGTCAGGGATACAGGGATGTGGCACCTGGATACCCCCTTTACCACTGATAAATACCCCTTTCATGTAGAGTAGATCCAGGTCAATAGGTCTATCCCTGCCCAAGGAGCGGTCTCGACCAAGGGCCTCCTCGATCTCTAACAACTCAGAGACCAAATCTTCAGGCCCAAGGGCCGTATCTATCTCTGCTACGGCGTTTATAAACCACCGCGATGTATCTATATCCACTGGCTCGGTCTCATAGTACCTGGAGCAGCGAAGAAACTCTATATTGCAGTCTATAGACATGAGACCTATGGCCTTTGCACAGTTCTCACGCCTCTTTCCCATGTTGGCCCCCAGGGCTATATAGGCCCTTCTCCAGGTCTGTGTCACAGGACCGCATCGATCCTCTGGATGGCCTCTCGTATCTGACTTCTGGGTACAGTCAATGCCATACGTACATAACCCTCCCCTGCATCACCAAAACCATTTCCAGGTGTACAGAGTACCCCTGCCTGCTCAAGGAGAAAGGTGCTGAAGAGCTGAGACGTGTAGCCTCTGGGTACTGGGAGCCAGAGATAAAAAGTGGCCTTTGGAAGGGAGACATCGAAACCCAGTATCTGGAGGCTTGTGACCAATGTGTCCCTGCGTCGTGTATAGATGCCCTGCATCTCACGTACACAGGCCTGATCGCTCTCAAGGGCTGCAACAGCGGCCTCCTGGATGGCCCCAAATTGTCCTGAGTCTATATTTGACTTCACCTGTCTCAAGGCAGAAATCATATCTGAATTGCCCACCGCAAACCCTATACGCCAGCCAGTCATATTATAGGTCTTTGAGAGCGAAAAGAACTCCAGACCTACCTCTCTGGCACCTGGAGTCTCGAGAAAACTCGGTGCCTTATATCCATCAAATGTTATCTCACTATAGGCAGCATCATGGCACACTATGATGTTATATCTCTCTGCAAAGTCCACTACCTCTGCAAAGAAATCTGATGGGGCCGTGGCTGCAGTAGGATTATTGGGATAATTGAGCCACAGGACCTTTGCATCTCTCAGGATATCTCTTGGTATGGCCTTCAGGTCTGGTAAAAAGGCGTTTTCGGCACTCAGAGGCAGGTAATAGCTCTTGCCACCAGAAAATAAGGTGCCTATATGATAGACAGGATAGGCAGGTGTAGGTACCAGGACTATATCTCCAGAATTCACAAATGCGAGGGGAAAGTGTGCTATTCCCTCTTTAGAGCCTATAAGGGCAATTACCTCTCTCTCTGGATCAAGAGATAGACCAAACCTCTTTTTACACCAGTCAGCAGCTGCCCTGCGGAACGAGGCCATACCACACGAAGATGGATAACGATGATATTGGGCATCCTGGACGGCTTTTATCATACGCTCTACTATAAACCTGGGCGTAGGGAGATCTGGATCGCCTATACCCAGGTCTATGACCTCTATGCCCCTTGCCTGGATCTCGGCCTTTTTTCTGTCGAGATCTACAAACAGATATGGTGGTAGTTCTTGCAGCCTCTCAGACTTTTTTAGGTCCATATCAAAACCCCAGGACGTCTTGCATATTATAAAAGCCAGGAGGACGTCCAACGATCCACATGGCTGCCCTCACTGCACCCCTTGCAAAGGTGTCCCGACTTGAGGCCCTGTGTACCAATTCTATACGTTCACCCACGCCGCCAAAGAGCACGGTGTGTTCACCAACTATGTCTCCAGCCCGGACAGTCTGGATGCCGATCTCCTCCCTGTCCCGTTCACCAATCAGGCCATGCCTTTCAAATACACCTACCTTTTCAAGGTCCCTGCCCAGAGAGGCAGCAGCTACCTTACCCAACTGCAGGGCCGTACCGCTTGGGGCATCTTTTTTCATCCTGTGATGTGCCTCAATAATCTCCACGTCATACTCATCCCCAAGGACCCTGGCTGCAGTCTCAACCAGCTTATAGAGGAGATTGATCCCTACACTCATATTTGGGGCAAGCACACAGGGAAAGCCCTCTGCCAGTCCCCTGATTTCTTCGAGTTCCTCATTGGTAAATCCAGTAGTGCCTATCACTATAGGCCTCTTGTGTAAGGCCGCGGTACGTGCATGTTCAAGGCTGGCCCTACTGACACTAAAATCTATAATCACATCGCCTTGATCTATTACAGGGTCAAGGCTGCCTGCTATGTCTATTCCTTGTGGTGCAGATCCAGCAACTATTCCGGCATCCTGACCGACAGCAGGACTGTCTGGACGCTCAAATGCCGCACCAAGGCCAATGCCCTCAGTCCTCTGAATCATGTTAATGATGCGTCTACCCATCCTGCCAGCCGCACCAGCTACTATGGCATGGACCATATTCCCTCCTTTTGTAGGCGTTATCACCACAGAGAACCAGAGAGTTTTAGAGATGTCCTGCTGGAAAATATCTCAGTCTGTGCCTCTGCAGTATGTCCCAACCTATTGAAAAGATACACGAGTCATTAGATCAAATTGAGGTCTTGCAATACCCTTCTTAGCCGTTCTCTATTGCCGTCACTCATGGGTGCCAGCGGAAGCCTCACCTCACCTGACGGGATCTTTTTCATCATTGCAAGCGCAGTCTTTGCCGGTACGGGATTTGTTTCATAAAACATGGCCTTAAAGAGTGGAAATAGCTTAAAGTGTAGCCTACGTGCCTCTGCCAGGTCTCCCGCTTCAAATGCATTGATCATATCAGCCATCTCTTTGGGCATCACATTAGATGCAACAGAAACGACCCCTCTGCCACCGATTGCCAGGGTAGGAAAGGCAGTAAAGTCGTCTCCAGAGAGCACTACAAAGTCTTTAGGACAGGAATTGATCACGTCTGCTACCTGCTTGAGACTCCCTGTGGCCTCTTTAATCCCGACAATATATTCGTTTTCAGCACAACGCGCCACTGTCTCAGGAAGCATATTTACTCCTGTACGGCCAGGCACATTATAGAGTATCATGGGAAATCTGCACTCATCTGCCACGGCCATGAAGTGCCGATATAGGCCCTCCTGAGTAGGTTTGTTATAATATGGAGTGATAACCAGGGCCGCATCTGCCCCTGCATCTTTTGCGTGTTTGGTAAGCATTATGCTTTCTGCAGTGGAATTAGAACCTGTACCTGCAATCACTGGTATGCGACCATCCACGGTCTTTACAGTAATCTCTATCACCTCCATATGTTCTTCATGGCTTAGGGTGGCCGATTCTCCAGTAGTACCACACGGCACTATGCAGTGGGTCCCTGAATCTATGTGCCACTGGATAAGTGTATTAAAGGCCTCTCTGTCCAACTTCCCATCTTTAAATGGGGTTACTATGGCAACAATTGCTCCACCGATCCGTTTCCTCTCTATGCCTGTCTGGGTCCTATTTGTCATAACTGACCTCCTCCAGAATAATCTTCCATAATCTCTGTCCTAGAAAGGGGCTGCAGGCCAACAGTTACTCTCTGTCCTATTCCAAATTACCCATCTCCTGTTTAATAAGTCCAAAGATTTCCTTTGCCCGTGGGTATTTTTTTATCATCTTGACAGAGAATATAAGTTTTCCGTCAAGATAGACATAAAAGTGGCCCTTGCCCGCCTCTACCATTTCTACTTCTATGCCTCGATCTGTTAATATCTTTTGGAGGGCCTCTGCCTCCTGCCTGTAACCTGCACAGATTCCACAAAACTCTATCCTTACCCTGCTCATATTTACTCTTTTTCTCCCTTCAAGTCCATAATAACATACAATATAAACCCAGATTGTCTGATGGCCAAGTCATGGGTAGGACTACACTAAATTTATTGATACCATGCTCGGCCAGGAGTAATAAGGACCTATTGCTAAATTCAACTATCTCAGGTAATAGATAGGGGCCAGATATGGTGTAAATAGTAATCGAGACAGGCCAAGATATATCTCTCTCAGGAGGAAGAGATCAGATTGATAGAAAAGAGAATAACAAGAATATAGCTTGCATCAGGTGGATAATCAATGCGACCTTCGCTGAAACAGTCTGCTAAGTGGTCCATTTTATTGACGAGTTTGGTCCTTTTTGTCGTAATGGGCCGAGTCGTCTATCTGGAAGAGCAGGGAAATTTCCATACAATAACCCCACGTGAGGCCTATAGATCGGCCCAGATGGACAGGGATGAACTTGAATACTATATACCAAAGTTTGGTATAAAATCGGTCATAAACCTGAGAGGGAGCCATCCCCAAGAAGACTGGTGGAAGATAGAAAAAGGCGTCTGCCAATGCCTTGGAGTGAAACACTTTGACATCGCTATGTCTGCCACCAGGTCCCCATCACTGGACAAGATTAGACGCCTGTTGAAGATCTTTCAGTCTGCACCACGCCCAGTCCTGATTCACTGCAGGGCAGGTGCAGACCGATCCGGATTGGCTGCTGCCCTTTGGAAGATGATCATTGACAATGAACCCAAGTCAGAGGCAAAAAAGCAACTGTCTGTCTTTTATGGACACTTACCCTTTGGCGCCACTCAGGCCCTTGATGAATTCCTAGACAGGTGGGGAAGGGAACAGCTCCTTGCCATCTCTCGGCACAAATGATCCAAAAGCCCTCTGAAGCGCCTGACTGAGATAAATACCTACATACATTATTGTAGAAAATATCTCCTTCAGCTACATATATGTAAAATCTATGTAACTTCCCAATCTCTGAATCACATATCCTATAACAATAGATTATCTTATTATATCCAATAATTATATCTATCTTTCTCTGTCTCATCTCTCCTGGCACATCTGTTGATATACCACAGATCAAGTAGGTGTTCGCTGGCTTACAGGGTCTTTTCAGTATTGCCTTTCTCCAGGAACTCCGCGCCTTGAGTGAAGTCCAGGACCACCGGCATGGCTGAAGACTGATCAGGAATTAATTAGATACAATGCATGGAGGCTGAACATGAAAAAGATAGAAGCAATTATCAAGCCTTTCAAGCTGAATAGCCTGAAGGAGGGCCTGACCTTGCTTGGGACCAAGGGCATGACCGTCAGTGAAGTCAAGGGCTTTGGACGACAGAAAGGGCACTCAGAGGTCTACCGGGGCACGGAATACTCTGTCGATTTTGTCCCAAAAGTCAAGGTAGAGATCGTGGCAGAGGCCGATATGGTCGAAAGGGTCATCGATGTCATCCTCTCTCATGCAAGGACTGGCAAGATTGGTGATGGCAAGGTCTTTGTCTCTACTCTTGACGAAGTGATCCGCATCCGTACCGGGGAGAAAGGGAGAGAGGCAATCTAGTAATCTGTAAAGGGGGAAATAGTGATGTCTAAAAAGAGAAAGTGGTTATCTGTTATATGGACCTTGAATCTGATCCTGATACTGACTGGCCTGCTATCGAGTGCCTATGCCGGAGATCCTACAGGCGCAGAGACCTTAAAGAGAGATCCTGGTGCTCCAGTGGATTATGTCTGGGTCTTGTTATGTGCCTTCCTGGTGTTCTTTATGCAACCAGGTTTTGCCTTTTTGGAAGCGGGTTTCTGCCGGGCAAAAAACGCCGTCAATCTGATGATGAAAAACCTCATGGACTTTGTCATGGGCAGTCTGGTATTCTTTGCCGTCGGTTATGCCCTCATGATGGGTGCAGACCTCCACGGTCTTGTCGGTACAACCGGGTGGTTTCTGGCCGGCGATGCCTATGATGTCCATACCTATCTCATCTGGATGTTTGAGGTAGTCTTTGCAGCCACTGC
>JALTHG010000054.1 GCA_027004715.1 Deltaproteobacteria bacterium | reverse complement strand
CTTTGAGCTTTCAGCTTTGAGCTTTGAGCTTTGAGCTTTGAGCTTTCAGCTTTCAGCTTACTGCCGTGCAACAAGGGCTGCCCCTAAAAGTCCCAAATAGGGAGAGACCACTATATAGACAGGGATCTGGTTCAACAGCCTTTTCATCCGGCCCTTGGCCTCAAAGGCCTGTCTGAAGCCGCCTTCACTGAGTATTGGTAGTATCTTGGGGGCGATTCCCCCTGCCACATAGACCCCGCCTGTGGCAAGGCACTTGAGTGCAAGATTGCCTGCCTCTGCCCCATATATGCAGGAGAATATCCTGACTGCCTGTTGACACACCTCGTCTCTACCCTCCAGTGCACGATGGGTAATATAGGCTGGAAGGTCCCCTTCCTCCAGGGACTGTGTATTGACAAGGCCTCCCTTTGACCCCTGTTCTTTCATCAGGAATCTGTAGATCCTGGCCAGTCCTGGGCCCGAGAGTACCCTCTCCACACTGACGTGGGGGAATTCCTTCATGAGGTATCTCAGCAGCCCTATCTCTCTCTCGCTTCCTGGCGCAAAGTCTACATGTCCGCCCTCTGTAGGTAAGACTATATAGGTTTTATTATATGGCACCAGTATGGCCTGGCCAAGGCCCGTGCCGGCCCCCAGAACGGCCTTTGGGCCCTCAGGCACAGGCCTTTCTCCACCTATCTGGACCAGGTCTTTTTCATCCAGGAGGGTGATACCCCATGCGGCCGCCTCAAAGTCATTTATCAGATAGAGGACATCCAGGCCAAAGTGTCCCTTCAGCCTGTGTCCATCAACGATCCATGGAATATTTGTGGTCTCGACCCTGTCTCCCTCTACAACTCCGGCAATGGCCAGGCAGGCACGGCCAGGGATAGGTCCAGAAAGATCTCTCACAAAGTCTGCAAAGATGTCTTCAAACCTGTCAAAGTCCCTGGAGGGATAGCATCTCTCAATAGAGACCTGATTCCCCTCTACAATGGCAAGCCGGGCATTAGTCGCTCCAATATCCCCGGCAATGACCTTCATATCTCTGTGCCCCTTATGGCCATTGAAAGGCCTCTGGTAAGCTCAAGGACCCTGAAAGAGAGTTCTTGGGACAGGAGACCCATACCACAACTGGGGGTGATGAGTGACTGCCTCTTTACCATCTCCGGGTCTGTCCCCAGCTCTTTCACCTGCTTCAGCCACATGGCCTTGAGGCCCGCCACGTCCTCTCTCCTCAGGTCTTCTTCACTTGAGGTCGGGACCAGACCCCAGGCAATAGTCTTTCCCCTGTCCAGGAATTCTGCCAGTTGTTTTCTGAACAGGACTATGCGGTCAAAGAAATTGTAGGCATCAAAGCTCAGGATATCCAGAGGACTCGCCAGGACCATAGACCAATCTGTGTTTGCACAGACGTGTATGCCTGCAATGCCACCTGCCCTGTGTACTGCATCGATCACCTCGGTCAGGTCAGAGATTACATCCTCTCTGGTAATTCCCACCATGGCAGAAGACCCAAATCCTGCAAGGGCCGGCTCATCCAGGAACAAGATCACCTCTGGATGCAGGGCCTTCATCTCCTCTATCTGATACCTGGCCTTTAGGGTAAGGGCCTTAACAACCGCCTCACGGAGCTGGGGATTGAAGTAGCTCAGGCGTCCTGACCTGTCCTTCAGGCCAGTCAATAGGGTAAATGGACCGGAAATCTGGCCCTTGATGGCCACAGGCCTGTGGGTCATGTTATTGACTGCATCCAGAAATGCCCTGAAGCCCCTCCCTGTATCTTCTGAGAACGCAAATATAGAGCCACTTAATGGCATTCCTGCCTCTGTGACCCCCAGATACTGTTCATAGAAAGATAGGAGCTCCTGCTCAAAGGCCGGGTCTTCCGTATCAAAGTAGAGAGAGTCTTCTCTTTCTCGTATCCCAGGAAGGCCCTCAGCAAACTGTGAAAATAGCCTCTCTTTTGGGTATCTGGGCAACTGGGGCCAGATAGGGATCTCAGGCACGTACTTTAAAATTAACTGGGTGGCCTCCTGATGGTCCAAGAGGGGCAGGCTTCCAATCAGTGTTGGCAATGCATCAGGTTCAAAGGTCATCTTTGCTCCTTATATTATAATTATTCTAAAAGGGACTTTACTAAAAAAGATGTAAATTCTCAATAAGTCCTGGCAACTTTACTGTAACTGTTCAGTTGAGGAGTACAATTTAGTTGCTCAGATCTGGAGAGTGATTTATCATACAGGACATGGAACTTACTAATATAATTCAGAGACGTAGACCTACCCGTGTCATACATGTTGGGGATGTACCTGTAGGTGGCAATAACCCCATAGTCGTCCAGTCTATGACCAACACAGACACCAGGGACGTTGCAGGGACTGTTGGACAGATACAACGCCTCCAGGAGGTTGGATGTGAGATCATCAGGGTGGCAGTGCTGGATACGGCCGCTGCCCATGCAATCTCAGAGATCAAAAGGGCCATCTCTATACCCATTGTTGCAGACATACACTTTGACTGGCGCCTGGCAGTAGCCTCGATCGAGGCAGGTGCAGATGCCATAAGGATAAATCCAGGGAACCTTGGAGGTCTGGGGAGGCTGAAGAAGGTAGTAGAAAAGGCCAGAGAACATGATATACCTATGAGGATAGGTGTCAATGCAGGCTCTCTTGAGAAGGAGATCAGGCACAGATATGGCGGCCCTACGCCTGAGGCACTGGTTGAGAGTGCCCTCACAAATGTCGGGTATGTAGTGGACATGGGGTGGGAGTCCATCAAGATCTCTATAAAGTCCTCTGATGTCCTCACTACTATAGATGCCTATCGACGCCTGTCGCAGAAGACAGATTTTCCTCTACATATTGGGGTAACAGAGGCAGGAGGGCTCATCCCGGGGACAGTAAAGAGTAGTATTGGCCTTGGTACACTCCTCATGGATGGCATAGGGGATACCATGAGGGTCTCCCTGACGAGAGACCCGACAGAAGAGGTCCAGGTCGCCTATGAGATCCTTCGGGCACTCAGGCTCAGGCAGCGCGGTCCAGAGATCATATCCTGCCCCACATGTGGGCGCTGCCAGATAGACCTGTTTTCTCTGGCGCGCGAGGTAGAGCGCAGGGCACAGAAGGTCCCTTATCCCATAAAGCTCGCTGTGATGGGATGCATAGTAAATGGACCAGGAGAGGCCAGGGAGGCAGACCTCGGCATGGCAGGAGGGAAGGGCTTTGGCCTTATCTTTAAGGGTACAAAGATATTAAAAAAGGTGCCTGAGAAGGAACTTCTAGAGGTATTCTGGGAAGAGGTAGAGAAACTGGTCAAGGAGAGATTTGAGGGCGCTAGATGAGGTATTCAAGATTTTTCCTGCCCACCCTAAAAGAGGTGCCGGCAGAGGCAGAGATTATATCTCACAAACTGCTATTGAGGGCAGGTATGATCCGGAAGCTGGCATCTGGTCTCTATTCATATCTGCCTCTGGGTCTGAGGTCTCTTCGCAAGATAGAGGGCATAATCAGAGAGGAGATGAATCGCGCTGGTGCACAGGAGGTCCTCTTGCCTCTGGTGCAGCCGGCTGAGCTCTGGCAGGAGAGCGGCAGGTGGGACAGATACGGTAAGGAACTCCTGCGCCTCAAAGACAGGCACCAGAGGGCCTATGGCCTTGGCCCTACCCACGAGGAGGTGATCACAGACCTTGTAAGGAGAGAGGTAAAGTCATATCGAGACCTCCCCCTCAATCTGTACCAGATCCAGACAAAATTTCGTGATGAGATCCGGCCTCGCTTTGGGCTGATGCGGGGCAGGGAATTCATAATGAAGGATGCCTATAGCTTTGACGTGGATGACGAGGCCCTTGAGGAGACCTATCAGGCCATGTATCAGGCATATTGCAGGATATTTGAGCGCTGTGGTCTCAATTTCAGGCCTGTTGAGGCAGATACTGGCAGTATTGGCGGGCATGCCTCCCATGAATTCATGGTCCTGGCAGATACTGGTGAGGACCAGATAGCCTGCTGTACATCCTGTGACTATGCAGCCAATGTTGAACTTGCCGAGGTCATTCATCCATCTGATCATCCTGATGTCCGGCCTTCCAGGCCAATGACCAAGGTGAATACCCCGGGGAGACGATCTGTGAGAGAGGTCACGGAATTTCTGGGTATATCAAGTGATCAGCTAGTGAAGACCCTTATCCTGATTGGAGATGGAAGGCCTGTAGTGGCCCTCTTGAGAGGAGACCATGAACTGAATGAGGTAAAGTTGAGGCGCTCTCTGGGACTGGAAGACCTGGACCTGGCCGACAGTGACACGGTCCAGAGGATCACTGGTGCGCCTATAGGGTTTGCAGGGCCAGTTGGTCTTCCAGGAGACCTAAAGATAATAGCTGATCAGGACCTCTTTGACCTCACGGACTTTGTGACAGGTGCCAATGAAGTCGATGCCCACTACACAGGGGTAAACTGGGACAGAGACGTGCCAAGGCCAGAGTTTGCAGACATCAGGTTCATTACTGAGAAAGACCCATGCCCCAGGTGTGGGGGAGAGATAGAGCTGAGGCGCGGCATAGAGGTAGGACACATCTTTAAGCTTGGCACCAAATACAGCGAGGCAATGGGGGCCACATATCTGGATGCAGATGGAAGAGAGAGGCCCATAGTCATGGGGTGTTACGGCATCGGCGTAGGCAGGACATTGGCAGCGGCCATAGAACAGAATCACGACAGAAACGGTATAGTATTTCCAAGACATATTGCCCCATTTGAAGTAATCATCTCTCCGCTCAATGTCAAAGATGCCTTGATAGTAGAGGCCGCTGAGGATATCTATAATGGATTGATGGCCCAGGGGATAGAGACCTTGCTTGACGATCGCAGGGAACGCCCTGGTGTGAAGTTTAAGGATGCAGACCTCATAGGAATCCCCTTAAGGATCACAGTAGGTAAACGGCTTAAAGAGAAAAATGAGGTAGAGATCATGGATCGGGCTACAGGCAAGACTATCTCAGTCCCAAGAGACAGGGCAGTGGAAAAGACCAGTGAAATGCTTTAATGATTCGCTTCAATGACATACTCGACAAGATCTATTCTTACTTCCCTGATGCAGATACCAGCCTGGTAGAAAAGGCCTATGTCTATTCTGCCAAGGTACATGCCGGGCAGAAGAGGCTTTCAGGTGCACCCTATCTCACCCATCCAGTTGCAGTGGCCTATATCCTGGCAGAGCTGCGTCTGGACAACGCCAGTATAGCAGCAGGCCTCCTACATGATACAGTAGAAGATACCCTTGCCACTATCGAGGAGGTAGAGGAGATATTCGGTAAGGACGTGGCCCAGATAGTGGATGGGGTCACAAAACTCAGCAAGATCCAATTCCACAGCAAGATCTACAAACAGGCAGAGAATATCCGGAAGATGATCCTTGCCATGTCTAAGGATATCCGGGTCTTGTTGGTAAAGCTTGCCGACAGACTTCATAACATGCGCACCCTGGAGTACCAGAGAGAGGACAGGAGGATAAAAATCGCCAGGGAGACCATGGATATCTATGCACCACTTGCAGGGCGTCTTGGGATCGACAAGATCAAGGTGGAGCTCGAAGACCTGGCCTTTCGCTACCTCTATCCACAGGAGTATCAGGATCTATGCAAAAAGGTAGAGGATCGGCTGGGTGAAAGAAAGGCATATGTGGAAGAGGTAAAGGGCCTCATTGCAAAAAAAATGGCAGAGTTCGGTATCTCTTGCAATGTCACTGGCAGACCCAAGCACCTCTATGGCATCTTTAGAAAGATGCACAGCAGAGATGTCTCGCTTGACCAGATCTATGACCTGATTGCCTTCAGGATCCTCGTAAAGACCCCCAAAGAGTGCTATGAGGCCCTTGGTATTGTCCATTCCCTCTGGAAGCAGGTCCCAGGACGCTTTAAGGACTATATCAGTCTCCCAAAGACAAATATGTATCAGTCCCTCCACACTACTGTAATAGGTCCCTATGGAGAGAGGATGGAGATCCAGATACGTACAGAAGAGATGGACAAAGTGGCCAATGAGGGCATTGCTGCACATTGGCTCTACAAAGAGGGCAAGATTATCACCAGGGAGCAGGCACACCAATTTGATTGGCTCCATCAGCTCATGGAATGGCAGAGAGAACTGGAAGACCCAAGGGAGTTTCTCGAGTCAGTGAAGATGGATCTCTTCCCCGATGAGGTATACGTATTTACTCCAAGGGGAGAGGTCAAGGAGTTCCCTCGAGGTGCAACTCCAATAGACTTTGCCTATGCAATCCACAGCGATGTGGGACATCACTGTTCAGGGGCAAGGATAAATGGTCAAATGGTCCCCCTAAAACAGGAGCTCAAAAATGGGGATGTAGTAGAGATAATTACCTCTGAGCAACATGTCCCCAGTAGAGACTGGCTCAAATTTGTCAAGACCAGTAGGGCCCGGGCCAGGATTCGTCAGTGGATCAGGACAAGAGAGAGAGAAAAGAGCCTTGTCCTGGGGAAAGAGCTCTGTATCAGGGAGTTCAAGAGGCATCGGCTGAACTTTAATGAACTTATGAAGACTAAGGGACCAGAGATAGCCAGGATATTCTCCTTCAAGACACCTAAGGACATGCTACTTGCTGTGGGATATGGCAAGATCTCTCCTTCTCATATAGTCAGAAAGATGATCCGACTAGAGCAACCTGAAGGGGCAGAATCCTCTGAAAAAACAGAGATAAAGGCCCAGAGCCATGGTGATGTAAAAGGAGAAAAGGGCATCCTGATCCACGGCCTTGGCGATGTCATGATCCACCTGGGCCGGTGCTGTAGCCCGATCCCTGACGATGAGGTCATTGGCTATATAACAAAGGGACGAGGAGTCACAATCCACAGGGAAGATTGTATTAATGTCCGTAATTTAGACCCAGAGAGGCAGGTAGAAGTCACCTGGGACCCTGTTGAGGGAGCAACCTACCCTGTGAAGATCCGGGTCATATCAGCCGACCAAAAGGGCATGTTGGCAGCAGTCAGCAATGCAATAAGCGCTGAAGAGGCAAACATCCTTAAGGCAAGGGTAAGCATTACTCCAGACTACAATGCCATATTTAACTTTACAATAGAGGTAAAGGACCGGAAGCACTTGAGCAAGGTCCTGTCAAATGTAAGGAGGATTGAAGGGATAATCCATGTCAGCCGCCTATTTTCATAGTAAATTTTGGTTCACTGAGATACAGGCTTGACTATCTTGCCAGAGCGGATACAGCGGGTGCAGACACGCAGGTGCCGCGTCTGGCCATTTATTACCACTTTTACCCTGTGTAGATTGGGCAACCACCGTCTCTTGGTATGATTATTTGCATGGCTTACATTATAGCCAGTAGTCGGGCGTTTCCCACATATATCACATATTTTTGACATCTTTAGACTCCTCTCATATCCCTGGCCGGTGACGTAAATCGAGAGATATATAACCTGATACTAAGACTGCCGCAAGAGCCTGCCTATCTAAGCTACAGGGATTATAGGATATCTATCAAGCAACCTGGCAAGTCCCTCTAATGCAGGCAATACTGCCTTTTCATCGTGTGGTTCCAGCGTCACTATTGGTCTCTTTCTCTCTCCATAAAGCCATGAAAAGAGGCCATCAAAGTCCATAATTCCTTCTCCAATAGCAAGATGGTCGTCATGTACCCCTCTATTGTCATGGAGATGAAGCTGACCCAATCGTCTCCCCAGGTCCTTTAGCCAATAGCCCAGTTCCATCTTTGAGAAGACCCCTATATGTCCAATATCCAGACAGAATCCGAGAAAAGGAGAGATTATTGCCTCAAAGATCTCCCTGTGTATCGATGGGTCCGGCTCAAATACATTCTCAAGCATTATGGGGATATTGAACAGGGATGCACAGTCTGACAGGAGGGCCAGAGACTCTATGGCATTTCCTAGCCAACGATCTCTCATAGTGTAGTAGTGCTTCAGGTCAAATCCTGTGTGGCAGACTAGAGATCTTGCCCTAAATAGTGCTGCAATCTCAAGGGCCTGTTTTATTCTCTCTATAGAGATAGAACGGACCTTTTTGTCTATCGCCCCTATAGACAGATCTGTATAGGGGCCATGGACAGTACAGCTGAGGCCCTCTGTCTCCAGGCTTCCTGCCACCTCTTTGAAACTAGACCATTGAAATCGGTCCAGCACCCCGGCATTCAGCCCTATCTCTGGATTCATGTGCTCTTCTAAGAATCTGGAGAGATATCTATCAACTAAGAGATCAAAGGGGCAGCACACAAATACCTGTTGTTTGAGCCTGTCAATATCCACTATTTGCCCTCTTTACCAGTTCACAGACCTCCTCATAGGTTGCCTTGGGATCAAATCCAGGGCAGTCTGCCTTTATGGCCTCCCAGGCCATTGGATCATTAAGTATACTTGGATGAAGAGGCCATCTCCTGCACTGAAATGGCTTGACTTTATGGATCTTACAGAGCCCATCATCGCCATAGAATATACAGTGTCCATCCACAACCTTCATCTCTACCCTGTTGCCCTTTTTGATACAGAATTTTTTGAGGAAGTCTGTAAGGTCAAGACCCAGGAAGGAGGCAATGGCCTCCTGCTCTGGCCTGGATATAGAGACCGTGCTTTCACCATGACAGCAGTGACCGCAACGCTTACAGGAAAAGACCTCTCTCATCTCTGCCCTTCATAGGGTATAGGGTCTCTTACTCCTGCTGCAGCAAAGCCCTTTAGCCGCAGCAGGCAGGACTCACACCTACCGCAGGCCACTTCCTGATTTTGATAACATGACCATGTGAGATGTAAGGGTGCCTTCAGTGTCAGACCCTTTCTGACTACCATCTCTTTATTATAGTCAATCAAAGGAGTTACAACCTCTATCTCTGTCTCTGGACGCGTCCCTTCCTTAATAAGCCGATTATATGCGGCAAAGTAAGACTTTCTGCAGTCCGGATAGCCAGAGCTGTCCAACTCTATGGCCCCTATGTATATATATCTGGCCCCGATTACCTCTCCCCACGAGGTCGCTATGGCCAGTATATGGCTATTTCTGAAGGGGACATAGGTTATTGGGACCCCAGGTCTCCCAAGGGAGTCCTCAGGTACTGCCAGGTCGGTGTCTGTAAGGGCAGAACCCCCTATGGCCTTGAGATAGGAGATGTCGGCCACCAGGCGTTTTTTGACTCCATAATAATCAGCTATGGCCTTAAAGGCCTTTAATTCCCTCTCCTCAGTGCGCTGTCCATAGTTGACATGGAGAAAGGCCACCCGGCAGCTCTGCATAGCAATGGCTGCAGTTACACAGCTATCGAGACCTCCACTCACAAGACACACGGCCAGAGGAAGATCTTGATATGTCTCTTCTGAATTTGAGTCCATATCTTACCAGAATTGAAGATAGTGCCTTAATTGTCACCCTTAATATATTGAGGATTATTTTATAATGTAGACCTAATCTTATGACCTTACAAGTTATAATCCAGATAAAATGGTAGATTCTCTACAGCATCCTGCCCTCTCTCCACGGGAGAGGGTCTGGATGAGGGTCCAAGGGGAGGGGTGTAGACGCTTACATGACAGATAGATACAAATCCAGGATATTGTCCCCCCTGGCCCTGTTGCTCTTTCCTTTTGGGCTCGGGATTGTCGCTGCACATGTCTGCTATCCAGTATTGCCTGGCCAGTTCCTCTTTATGGCCTGGCTAATCGGGTCTGGATTTTTTCTCTCTGGTATATGCTCAAGGGAGCAGTCTACAGAGACCCGGGGCTTCCTATCCTGGACCGGGGCTGCCCTGTTACTATTTGTCCTTGGTTTCTGGCGTCTGAATTCCTGCTGTAGGTCTCTGGACAATAGGTCTCAGGACCTGTTGGACCTTGCATCCAGGCCAGGGGAATACACTATACTGGCCCAGGTGATACGTGCACCAGTCCACGCGAGAAATGGGGTAAGGCTCATTGTGGCCGCATTCAAAAGATATACTCCATCAGGTAGTT
>JALTHG010000053.1 GCA_027004715.1 Deltaproteobacteria bacterium | reverse complement strand
TGCTCAAAACGCTTGTCTACCTGCTCAAAACGCTTGTCTACATCATACTTCAGATCACGGAATTGAAGCTTTATACTCTCCTGGTTCTTGTCTACCTCTTGCTTGAAGTCTCGAATGGAAAGCTTTATGTCTTCTTGATTGTGACGTAATTCATCTATCTGGACCTGGAGATAGTCAAAACGGCTATCAAAATACTTCGTTGAAGGGAAGATACCTGCAATCAGGGCCTGAAAATCCCTTGGTATTGATGTCTCAACTTGTTCCTGATCTCTTGATCTCTTTTCTTCCATAATTTTTAATTATAGTCAGTCGTGAGGCTGTTTTCAATATACAGGAGTGGATATGAAATCGATGCGAAAGAAATACGATTCCCCTCCTGCAACTGGCCAGGAGGAATGTGAAAAAATACCTCACATCTTGCCATAACTTCAAGACTCTGACTTAGCTTATTTTATACTGTTCGAGATAGAATTCAGGCCTTGAGACGATATTGATCTTCTTTTGTATAGATTTCTCCAAAAGCTCTATGTTGTGGGCCTCTTCATTAATGAGCATATCCCCTATCTTTGGATGGACAAAGACCTCTATGGCAGCACTGTCCCTATGTCTTGCCTCGCTCTGTATATGATGGAATATTTCATAGCACAGTGTCCGCCTGGACTTGAGCTCCCCTGAGCCATCACAATATGGACAGGGTTCACAGAGTAAGTGATTGAGGTCCTCTCTATCCCTCTTTCTCGTCATCTGGATGAGACCTAACTCTGATATGCGTAAGATATTGGTCTTACACCTGTCCCTCTTCAGGGCCTCTCTGAGTGTATTAAAGACCAGCTCCCTGTCTTCAGGGTCCTCCATGTCTATAAAGTCAATAATGATCAGACCACCCATATTTCTGAGACGCAACTGATAGGCGATCTCCTTGGCTGCCTCAAGGTTTGTCTTTAAGATGGTGTCTTCCAGGCAGTGCTTTCCTATAAATTTGCCAGTGTTGACGTCTATGGCTATAAGTGCCTCTGTCTTTTCTATGACAATATATCCACCAGACTTGAGCCATACCTTTTTACGTATGGCCCGTGACATCTCCACCTCTATGCCAAAGGTATCAAAGATGGGTATAGGATCTTCATATAGCTCAACACAGGGTCTGAGGTGAGGGGCAAATGTCTCAAGAAAGGCCAGGATCCGTTCATAGACAGGCCTTGAGTCTACTATCAATCTCTTCACGTCACAGGTAAACAGGTCCCGCACTGTCCTCAGAGTGATATCCAGATCTTTATAGACAAGACTCGGGGAATGAAGATTCTCTGCCTTTTCTTGGATGGTTGCCCAGAGATGCAGAAGAAATTCCATCTCTTGCTGGATATCTGTTGGACTAAGGCCCTCACAGGCAGTCCTGGCTATAAATCCTATGTCTTTTGGACGAAGAGAATCTATTAGCTCCTTCAGACGTTGGCGTTCAGGCTCGCACCTGATCTTCCTGGAAACACCAAGGTGGTTCATAGTGGGCATAAGTACCAGATTCCTGCCTGGAATAGAGATGTGAGAGGTAAGTCTGGCACCTTTAGTGCCTAGAGGCCTCCTGGAGACCTGGACGAGGATATCCTGTCCTTCATGCAGCAGCTCTTCTATCCGGAAAGGGGGTGGGCTATAAGAGAGGAGATGTCTTTCATCTGTGTTACAGTGCAGAGGAGACGTCCCAATCTCATCATAATCAGTCCTTCCAAAGATTGCCTCAAACTCTGAGAGATGGTCATAGACGTCCCTTATATAGAGAAAGGCCGTACGTTCAAGCCCAATATCGACAAAGGCCGCCTGCATCCCAGGAAGTACCCTTACTACGCGCCCTTTGTAGATATTCCCCACATATCCCTGTTCAGCCGCCCGCTCTACATGGAATTCTACAACTGATCCATCTTCCATGAGGGCGATCCTTGTCTCCCATGGAGTTACATTGACAATGAGCTCAGAGTACATGAATTATTCGTAGCCGCGTACAAGGACTTGTCTGCGCCCCATATTATCTGTAGGGCTTACCAGCCCTTCATGTTCCATCTCCTCTATCATCCTGGCCGCACGGTTATAGCCCACACGCAGCCGGCGTTGGAGCATAGATATAGAGGCCTGGCCGGTCTGCGTGACAATCTCAACGGCCTCATCATATTTTTCATCTGTTGACTCACCAGGACCTGGAGTCTCACTGGCCTCCTCTCCTGGTATGGCCTCAATGACATGGGGATCATAATTTGGCTCGCCCTGGGCCTTGAGAAACTCTACTACACGGCCTATCTCTCTCTCAGAGACATAGGCCCCATGGATACGAAGCAGGTCAGAAGACCCTGGTGGCAAAAAGAGCATATCACCCATACCTAGCAGCCTTTCTGCCCCTATTGCATCCAGTATGGTCCTGGAATCTACCTTGGACGAGACCTTAAAGGAGATCCTGGCCGGAAAGTTTGCCTTTATGAGACCTGTAAGTACATCCACTGATGGCCTCTGGGTGGCCACAATAAGATATATCCCCGCGGCCCTGGCCATCTGCGCAAGTCGTGCTATAGCTGCCTCTACCTCTTTGGAAGAGACCATCATCAGGTCTGCCAGCTCATCTATAATAATCACCAGATATGGAATGGGTTCCTCGGCAGTCCTGTTATATCCCTGGAGATTCCTTGCATGTGCCTCCTCAAGTAGCTCATAGCGACGCTCCATCTCCACCACTGCCCACCTCAGGGCCCTTGTTGCCTCTTTTGGCTCACTCACTACTGGATGCAGGAGGTGCGGGATCCCATCATATAGAGAGAGCTCTATCCTCTTGGGATCTATCATGAGGAGCCTCAGCCTATCTGGATGGTGACTATAGAGGAGAGAGCATATCATGGCGTTCAGCCCTACGCTCTTGCCTGTACCTGTTGCCCCTGCAATCAGCAGGTGGGGCATCTTGGCAAGGTCAGCGACCACAGGCTGTCCAACAACGTCCTGGCCAAGGCTCAATAGCAGCCTGTCCCTGTCTCTTTGGAAGACACTGCTTGCAAGTATCTCCTTTAAATATACTATCTGTCTGGTGGCATTTGCCAGTTCGATGCCAATGACCGCCTTGCCTGGGATTGGGGCAACTATTCGGACGTTATGGGTCTTGAGGGCCAGGGCCAGGTCATCTGCAAGAGATGCCACTTTGTTGATCTTGACCCCTGGCGCAGGAGAAAATTCATACATGGTGACTACAGGCCCGGGACAGATCTCTACAACGTTTCCAGCGACTCCAAAGTCAAGGAGCTTCTGCTCCAGTGCCCTGGCATTGGTGAGATAGACCTTCTTATCCACTTTTATATCCCATTCTGGAGGGTCATCCAGGAAATCCAGAGATGGGAGAGAGAAGTCACCTGCAACTGGAGTTATTTGAAAATCTGACCTTTTCTTAGCGTTGCCATGATCTGGCTCTACGGTCCTTCGAGACTCGACGATCTTGGGGACATCTGGCGTCTCCCCTCTATGGATGCCCACTCTCGAGGCTGTCCTCTCGTCCTGTCTGACAGGAGCCCGATGCCTGATCTGTTGTAAGATTCCCTGCCTCCTGATTGAAGAGATGATGGATATAGTCTCTGCCAGAGAAAATGGGGTTGCGGCCATCAGCCCTGCGACAAAGAGTACCACACCAAACAGTACAGTCCCCAACTTTCCTGTCCATCTGGTGAGAAAATTTGCAGCAAGGAGGCCTATGATCCCTCCAGTATTTCCTTTTAGACTACTCAATAAGGCAAGACCTATGCTTGTAGCCAAGATTACACCAGTCCAGCCAAAGATCAATCTGGAGAGCGGGGTAGATCGACTCCACCTTGAACGCATGAGGGGCCAGGCTATGGCCAGAAAGATCAGAGGAAGCCACCATGAAGCGAGCCCCAGTATGTCCATAAGAAAGGCAGCAAAGTGTGCACCAATAGGGCCCATCCAGTTGCTGGAGCCCGTGAGTACATAGTGATCAAGGCAAGGGTCTGAAGGAGAATAAGTCAGCAGTGAAATAGCCACAAATACCGCACCTGCCAGAGAAAACAGTCCTGATATCTCCTGATAGAATGACCTCCTCTGATCCGAAATATCGGCCTTTATCTTGGACTTAGACATCCTTTCTATTCCAATATCCCCTCATCATCTCTGCCACAGAGGGGAATCTAGTAAGATCTGTATGTGGGAGAAAGAGGGCCCCTGTCAACTGACTCATAAAGTCTCCCCGCACGTTCATCTCTAGATAGGTAATCTTTTTGCGGATCTCTTCTATCTCCTTTCTGGCCCCTCTCCACCTGAGGACCTCTACTGCGCCCTTACCCGCGGCATTTCCCAGGCCCCTAAAACGTCCAATAGGTATATCAGGCAACATCCCTATGGTTATGGCCTTTTGGGGATCTACATAGTTGCCAAAGGCCCCTGCGATATAAAAGGTATCGATGTCCTCAAAATCTATCCCAACATTCTGGACCACTATATTTAATATAGTATACATAGCCCCCTTTGAGCGAATCAAGTTCTTTATATCGCTCTGGCTGAGATAGACCGGTCTTCCTGTAGCAGTCTCTTCTATTCCTGCGACTACATATACCCACTCCCCGTCTATCTGCTGGATCCTGGACCTGTCCCGATCCCTGACCAGTGCACCTGTAGGATCGACAAGCCCTGCCAAAAATACGCCTGCCAGGAGATCTATTATAGCTGAACCACATAGGCCCTTAGGGGCCTTGTTGTCTATAGTGTGATAACTTACAGCCAGACTATCTCGATCTATACTCACTCTATCTATGGCCCCTGACTGTGCCCTCATGCCACAGGAGAGGATTCCCCCTTCCAGGGCTGGACCGGCCGCTCCTGCACAGGCCACAAGCCAGTCCCTATTCCCCAAGACCACCTCTGCATTAGTACCAATATCCACAAACATGGAGATCTCTTCCCTATGATGCATCCCTGAAATCAGGATACCTGCCAGGAGATCTCCACCAAAATAGCTCCCTACGTTTGGAAAACAGTAGAGCCAGGCCTGTGGATGGACATCTATACCTATCTCTTGGGAGCGGATCATATCAAGAGAGTTGACCACAGGTATATATGGCTCTCTACAGATATGGGTCGGATCCAGGCCCAGAAAAAAGTGAGATATAGTGGTATTGCCTGCCACTGCAATAAAAGATATATCGACTGGCCTCAGGCCATTTCCTGCCGTAATCTCTTTTATGGAGCAGTTAAAGAGGTCAATGAGTTCAGATTGGAGTATCTCCAGGCCATTATCCCGACTGGCAAAGAGGATCCTATCCAGGATGTCCTCGCCGTGGACCCTCTGAGGATTGGTTTTTGATATATTGGATACAACTTTTCCAGATAGCAAATCCACTAGATAGAATACCAGGGTGGTGCTACCGATATCTACGGCCAGTCCATAGGGCCTAAGAGGTCCTCTGCTGACCTGTGCAAGCTCCCAGCCGCATGGCCCGTCCAGTACCAGGGCCTCCACTCTGTATCCAGAAGAGGGAAGTATATTGGACAGGGTCCTACAGACATCCAGAGGAATCCACAGTGGATGCCCTAGAGCCCCCTCTAAGGCCGATCTTATACGGGATTCATGGCTGCGGTTATCGTCCAGGCCAGGTCTAGGGAGATCCAGGGTAATAATGCGGGCCACAGGGTCAAAACGATCCATAACAGAGGCCACCACATAACATACTTATCTCAACCCTGGTGCCTCTTCAAGTCTTTATGGCCTGGGGTCACATCGATAATAAGAGAGCTGGCATCTGAGCCAGGAGTGCCCTCCCTGTATCTGGTAAATCCTGTCTCTATATGATGCATTGTCTTGTGGACACGCCATGTCAGATAAGAGGCAAGGACCGCAAAGACCACCAATGCAGCCAAAAATACTGGAAGTGCCAGGAAGAAAGTAACTATGACGAAGAGGACTAGAGGAACTGGCCCAAATATGGACAGGGGAAATATATGATATTCTCTTCTATAACCTTTATATTGCATTGTCTCGATCCCTATCTAGAAATTTTGATCTCCACAGGTAAACTCTACATCTATCTTTTTGGGCCCCTTGAGGTTATAATCAAGGAGCCTCTTTAGACAGAGAAATGACTCAAGATCCATCTCCTCAAACCTGACTCCCATCCCCTCACAGTCTGTACGGACTATATACCCTCTAATAAAGAGTACAAGCCTGGAGTCATTTTCCCTTACATATAACTCGATATCGCAGTGAGTACCTATAGGAAATATCGTATTACTATAACAATAAACACTCTTGAGGCTTATGTCTCTGGTACGATCGCAATATATTCCTTGATTCCTTTTTTTGATAGGCCATAGACCCATACTGGTCTCAAAGAGGACCCTGGGAGTCTTACGACGTTCAACACTCACTGACATAACACTCTATATCTTCTCGCCTCCAAGCATAGACCTGATCTTGAGCCTGAGTCCCTGTAATCGGATAAAGCCCTCGGCATCTCTCTGTCTATAGACCTCGTCTTCTTCAAAGGTAGCAAAGTCTGGCCTGTACAGGGACTTTTCTGCCCTCCTCCCCACCACCTGACAACTGCCCTTGTATATCTTGAGACGTACCCTTCCACTCACATCGACCTGAGACTCGTCAAAGAGTTTCTGAATCAACTCCCGTTCAGGAGAAAACCAAAAGCCATAATATATCAGCTCTGAATAACGTGGAATCAGGCTATCTCTCAGGTGCATGACTTCTCTATCCAGGGTTATGGTCTCAAGGGCCATGTGTGCGATACGGAGTATAGTGCCTCCAGGCGTCTCATATACACCTCTTGACTTCATGCCAACAAAGCGGTTCTCAACCAGGTCTACTCGTCCAATCCCGTTATCTGCACCTATGGAGTTCAATCTCGATAAAAACCTTGCAGGCGAGAGACGTTCACCGTCAATGGCCACTGGATTACCCTGTTCGAAGTCGATCTCTATATATGAGACCCTGTCAGGGGCCTGTTCAGGGGCCTTTGTCCACACAAACATATCTTCAGGTGGCTCTATCCATGGATCCTCCAGGGTCCCTCCCTCATAGCTTATATGGAGCAGATTTGCATCCATGCTATAGGGCCTTTTTCTTGTAGCCGATACAGGTATCCCATGGGCCCTGGCAAAGTCCATGAGCCTCTGTCTGGAATTGAGGTCCCATATCCGCCAGGGTGCAATAATCTTGATATCAGGGGCAAGGGCCATGAACGAGAGCTCAAAACGGACCTGGTCATTTCCCTTGCCAGTGGCCCCATGGCTGACTGCATCGGCATTGAGCTTTCTGGCAATGCGGATCTGTTCCTTGGCAATGAGTGGCCTCGCAATAGATGTACCCAGCAGGTAGCTGCCCTCATATATGGCATCTGCCCTGAACATAGGAAAGACAAAGTCTCGGACAAATTCCTCTTTAAGGTCTCTTATAACTACCTCTGAGGCGCCTGTATCAATGGCCTTCTGCCTCAGTCCCTTCCAGTCCTCATTTTGGCCAATGTCTGCTGAATAGGCCACCACAGGACAGTTATAGGTCTCCTGTAGCCACTTGAGGATAACAGAGGTATCGAGTCCACCTGAATAGGCCAAGACAATTTTATTTACTCTTTCCTTCTGTACGGAAAGACCCACCAGTCTCTATCTCCTGGACAAGCTATCTCTGGAACTCTGTATAGAGCCAGAGAAGACAAAAACAGCATATATTTCAAAATCAGTAAGTTTAGAGTATAACCTAAATTGTATAGATATGCTATAGACTCCAGATAATTTTCTATCACCCATGAATCTACCTTACGTCACTGGAAGGTCCTATCCCCTAGATGCAGCACATATACTAGAGGGACTCAATGATAGAGACACCTTTGTATTCCTAGAGACCTCCAGGGTCCTTGGAGAGGAAAATACCTCTTACCTGTTCTTAGATCCAATAGAGACCCTCACTGCCTATGGCCCTGAAGACCTGGACCCCCTCTATAGTTCTATAGAATCTGTCCTTGCAGAGGGATATTATCTGGCAGGTTGGTGGGCCTATGAATGGGGCTATGTCCTGCAACCCAGGCTAAGGCACCTCTTGAGGCAGTCCCGGTCACCCCTGGTGTGGCTTGGGGTATTTAGGGCACCAAAGACATGGACACATCGACCTGTCGGGCCCTCTCATCGCGGGGCTATAAGCAATATACAAAAAGACCTGGGGCCATTGAAGTTAGAACTAGAGAAGGGACAATACATCAAGGCAATAAGGTGCATAAAGGACTATATAGCCCATGGCCATACCTATCAGGTCAATTATACCCTGAGAGGAAGATTCAGGTATACTGGCAGTCCATCTGATCTCTATCTGGCCCTGAGGGCCAGACAGGCAGTATCTTATGGCGCAGTGATACATATGGGAGGAAGATGGGTCCTCTCTCTGTCTCCAGAACTCTTTCTCCGCCAGGAGGGAGAAAAAATCTGGTCTAAGCCCATGAAGGGTACCATAAGACGGGGAAAGACAGCAGATGAAGACAGAGCGCTGGCATCCTTTCTGGCCAGAGACCCCAAAAATCGGGCAGAGAACATCATGATCGTGGATCTGCTGCGCAATGACATAGGGAGGCTCTCTCTGCCCGGAACTGTCCGGGTACCAGAACTCCTTACAGTGGAACGCTATGAGACCCTCTTTCAGATGATATCCAGGATAGAGGGAAAGCTGCGTCCAGACACCTCCTGGCAAGAGGTCTTTGAGGCCCTTTTCCCATGTGGATCTGTAACCGGGGCACCAAAGATCCGGACCATGGAGATCATTTCAGGGCTTGAGGTCTCTCCAAGAGGAGTATATACAGGTGCAATAGGATTCATTGCCCCACACAGAAGAGCAGTCCTTAACGTGGCTATCAGGACTATCAGCCTGGATGGAAGGACTGGAGAGATCGGAGTAGGTGGCGGGATAACAACGGATTCAGACCCTGAATCAGAATACGAGGAGTGCAGACTCAAGGCCAAGTTCCTGACAGACCTGGTGAAATAATGGAAGACTTCTCTCTTATCGAGACCATGCGCTGGGATCCTGATAGGGGCTATTTTCTCTTGGAGAGGCACCTTAAGAGGCTCTTTCGCTCCGCACAACACTTTGCCTTTCAGTTAGAGCCCAGGGATGTAAGGGCAGTACTTGCACAGTTTGCAGAAGGCCTATCACGTGAGATGCCCACACCCTATCGAGTCCGCATGCTAGTAAGAAGAGACGGTTCCATAGATATCTCGGCCTCTGTACTGTTCCCGGAACATGAGCCTGTCTATTTTGACCTGTCAGATACAGCAGTTGACTCCCAGGACCCATTTTTATTCTACAAGACTACCCACAGACCTCTATATACAGAGGAATACCAGAAGGCCAGGTCCAGGGGGCTCTTTGACTGTGTATTTGTGAATGAGCGTGGTGAGCTCACTGAGGGGACAATTACCAATATATTTTTAGATATAGATGGCAGACTCTTTACACCTCCAATAGGCAGTGGTCTCTTAAATGGTACCCTGCGTCAGGACCTCCTAGAAACAGGAAAGGCCGAGGAACGTGTCCTGTACCCAATAGATCTGGATAGGGCCCAAGTCATCTACCTCGGCAATTCCGTACGCGGGCCCTTGAGGGCACACTACAGAGCCAGTTCTTCACCTGGACTCAGTTCCACTAATTGACTGTCAATCTCTTGGGCCATAAGTTCCCTGGCGAATTCCTGTACAGTGCCTGTAAGGGCAGGGAAAGAGCCATAATGCATCGGAATGACCCTATTTGGCCTGAGGAACTTGCAGGCACAGGCTGCATCCCTGGGTCCCATTGTATAGTGATCCCCTATGGGCAACATAGCGATCTCTAAGTTATATCTGTTACCTATTAAGGCCATATCTCCAAACAGGGCAGTATCTCCTGCATGATATAGGGTGAGCCCATCTTCAAGACAGATCACAAAGCCCGCAGCCTCCCCACCATAGATAACTCCCTTGCCTTCTCGGATTGAAGAGCTGTGGATGGCAGGCACCATAGTAATAGCAAGCCCTCTTGTGTTATAAGTCCCACCTATATTCATGCCAGTCACGTTCGTAAGGCCCTTTATAAGGAGATATTGCTGTATTTCATGGATAGCTACTACCTCAGTGGCAGGACTGGCCATCTCAATGCAGTTCCCTATGTGGTCCTCGTGGGCATGGGTGATCAAAATGAGGTCGGCCTCTATAGAGTCAGGCCTGGCTGAGGCCTGTGGATTGTCTAGCCAGGGGTCTATCCATATCTTCAGGCCCTTTTTTGTCAGTATCCTAAAGGCCGAGTGGCCAAAAAAACTGAGTATATGAGACATAATACCTCCTCTAATCTTAAATAGAAAATCAGGTTATTGAGATTGTATATCTCTTAATTTAAAAATTTTATCTGGAGTCACCCTCTCTAGAGAGTCAAGGCTATTTAGCCTGCATAGATCGGCAGGCCTGATATCCAGCCTTGAGAAGATAAGAGACTCGATCTCTCTGGTCCTGTTGTAGAGCTCCTTGATCATCTCTTGGCGCTCTGGACTGGTACCGTAACGTAACATCAGGTCCTCAAACCTCTCTGAGATACTGACTATATCAGTGTGCTTTACGCGCTTGTCTGCATAGTTCACCAACATGGCCTCTGTGATCTCTGGGCCATCTCTGTCAAGCCATACATGCTGACGAACCAGATCTGCCGCCCTGGGATACCCCAAGGACCTGAGTAAGTCAGATCCCGTAAGGGCGTGATCTCTCCCTGTATAGACCGAATCCATCTTGGTTATATCGTGTAAAAGGCATCCAGCCTCAACCAGGTTACAGTCAAGGTCTTCACCCACCATCTTGAGATAGGACCCAATGAATAGCCCTACCTGAGCCACCCTGAGACTGTGGATCACTATATGTTGAGGCACCTGATAGTCCCTTAGGATGGCCATGCATCTTTCTCTATCAAGAGGACCCATGACCTGAATATGCCAAAACAGCATAAATATTACAAGCAGAATCGTAACTTCTCAATAAAACTGTGCGACCTGAGTTCGTTTTCATATTGCCAATTAGACAGGATATACAGGATTTTTCCTTTCACAGTTCCCGGATGAAACTGTGAAAATACCAAGGCTGGAATACCAACCTGCCCGCCAGTGCCAGGCAAGGCAGGCGGGCTATTGCGGGAAGGCGCAAAGCTTGCAATAACTTCCCCCTCTCCCCAGGGGAGAGGGCAAGGAGCAAAGTGTCTGATCTTGTGCATCAAGCTGGCCCTGAAATAATGTGAACAGGCACCAAAAAATAGAGACAAAAAAAGATAAATTTTGAGAGAAAATGAGAGAATCACTGAGTCCTGGCCCTGGCAAGAAATTGTTGAAAAGTCATATTTATCATAAAACTTACGGAAATTATAAGACTTTTTCTAAACAATAATGTTTCCTTTTTCCAATAGGTTATGTAGGGCATCTCAAAAAGCGACATAAAATTCAATAGATGTCTGTCTGTTGATAACTCCTATGTCTACCAAGATAAAATCTCCATTTCTCTGGTTTGATTTCCTCAGGGTACTCCATTATAGAATTGGTAGTCATAAAATTATGACATCTGGAATAAATTCAGAGCAGATATCTGGTGGACATAAATGGAGAATATCTGGAAGATAGTAAAGGAGACAATCCGCTCAAAGGTCCCTGAGGGCAGGTATCGGGTATGGATCTCACCCCTCACCTATGGAGGACTAGATGGTGATACCCTCATCATCAACTGTCCCAATCAGTTTTTTGCCTCCTGGATCCAGGAGCACTATCTGTCCATCCTCAGAAAAGAGCTCACCCAGGAAGGATATGACTGGAACATAAGGCTCTCTCCTGCAGAAATTGCAAGGCATGCCGCACGTGACCAGTTACATCTCCCAAACTTTGCGCCCAATGAATTGCCAAGGCCCAAGTTCTGTAAACGATTCACCTTCCAGGAATTTGTAGTGGGAGACTGTAATCGCTATCCCTTTTCGGCATGCTGGAGCGCTGCTAATGAGGAAGACTGCCATGGTAAAATAATATATCTGCACTCTAAGGCAGGGCTTGGTAAGAGTCATCTTACTCAGGCAGTAGGACAGACAATTATAGAAAGGAAACCAGACAAGAGGGTCTGCTATCTTACTACCAATGACTTTACCTCTCATGTGGTAAGGGCCATAAAGGATGGTGCAATGGAGAAATTCAAGCGCCATTATCAAAGAGAATGTGATGTACTCCTGCTTGAAGAGGTCCAGTCCTTTGCAGGAAGGGAAAGGACTCAATCAGAGCTGGCACTGGTACTCGATCCCCTCTTGGAGAAGGGAAAGACGATAATCTTTACCAGCAACAAGCTCCCAAGGGAGATACCAAAATTAAATGACCAATTACGTTCAAGACTGACCAGTGGACTGATCACCACTATAAATCCACCAGACCTGTCTACCAGGGAAAAAATACTCATCCGTAAGGCCAAGAATCAGGGAATAACTCTAAAAGAAGAGGTGCTCGATTTCCTTGCCCATAACCTAGAAGGTGATATCAGACAGATAGAATCTGCAGTAGTCGGCCTTGCAGCCAAGTCTTCATTCCTCAGGCGCTCTGTAGATATGGACCTCGCCAGGGAGGTATTAAAAGACCTGGTTGGTGAGGCTGTAGAGATCACAGTAGAGGCCATACGAGATACAATCTGTCACCACTTTCATCTGACCAAAGAAGAGATCTGTTCAAGGTCCAGAAAGAGGTCTATAACATGGCCAAGGCAGTTGGCCATGTATCTTGCGCGTAAGCAGACCGATGTCTCTCTGGAGGCTATTGGGAGAGAGTTTAACCGAGACCATGCCACTGTCATACACTCTATAGAACGTGTAAGAAAACAGCTAAACGAGTCAGGAAAGGTCAGGCACCAGGTAGAATTTTTGATCAATTGCCTAAAGAGGCGGCAGTGGCAGAGTTGAAGGTAAGTTAATATAATTTACTGAAATTATAAAAGGAATTGTCTTGCCTGGTAGTTGAGGTGCATAATTTGGGATGAAGGTCTCTGCTATTATCGTTGCAGCTGGAGCAGGGACACGCTTTGGGACAAGGCCTCCAAAGCAGTTCCTGGACCTGGGGGGACGTCCTGTCCTCCTCTGGAGCCTTGAGGTATTCGACAGGTCTCCTCTAATCAAAGAGATCGTAGTGGTAGTACCTTCCTCAGAGAAAGAGACTGCCATTAATATAATAGAGGGCCGCATCCATAATGAGCCGATCAAGGTGGTATTGGGAGGGGCTACCAGGCAAGATTCAGTAAAATCAGGGCTGGATGCAGTAGACCCAGGTATTGAATGGATAGCAGTACACGATGCTGCAAGACCCCTTGTAACTGATATGCAGATAGAGGCTGTGTGTCTTATGGCCCATGAGATAGGTGCTGCCATCCTTGCCCTACCCATCCAAGATACAGTGAAAGAAGTAGACAAGACAGGGCTGATTATCAGGAGTCATGACCGCTCTCGCCTCTATCTTGCCCAGACGCCGCAGGTCTGTAGAAGGCAGGATCTGGAGTCTGCCTACAGCCTGAGAGGGGATAGAGGTATGATAATAAAGGCCACTGATGAGGCAGGTCTCCTGGAGGCCTTAGGGATTACTATCGGTGTGGTGAGGGGTAGCCCCAACAACCTCAAGATCACTACACAGGAAGACTTCAAGATAGCCGAGGCCCTGATAGCTTCAAGATCGGGTTCTCAATAGGTCTGGTGTAACCTTCACACCCCTCCTCTTGAATCGTTTACGTCGCCGGCCAGATCTAGACGGTTACGATCCTATTATTATCCAAAAAACTGAGATATTTCTCTTGTAATAGATGTCTTTCTGTGATATATGTTATTCCATTCATATAAAATTAAGGAGGTGTTCGCATGTCACGTTTTTCGATCGAAAGGCCGTTGCCTCATGGAGGTAGACTTATTGAGCGCGTAGTCAGAGACCCTGAACGGGCAAAGAAGATGATTAAGGGTTGCCCAACATTCGATATCAAGCCCACGCTCCACTATGAGACCGGAGTCCCTGTAAGGAATGTCTATCGCGAGATCATGAGCATTTGTTATGGATTTTTCAGCCCTGTTGAAGGCTCTATGTCTCAGGCAGAGGTGGAGAGGATCCTAAAAGAGAGGAGACTCCTTAATGAGTGGATCTTCCCCTTCCCTCTTGTCTTTGATATCAGCAAAGAGGACCTCAAGAAACTCGGTGTCAGCTCTGGTGACCGTCTCGTACTCAACCTTAAGGAAAAACCATTTGCTGTCCTAGACATTGAGGAGATATGGGAGATCTCTGACACAGAAGAGCTTGCACACAGGACCTTTGGTACACCTGAGGATAACCCAGAGGTGGTCAAAGAGAGGTTCGACAAGAAGCATCCTGGATGGGTCATCTATAAGAGCCTGAACCCTATGGTGCTTGCAGGCAAGTACACCATTATCAATGAACCTATATTCCGCTCTCCATTCGATAGATTCTGGTATCCACCGAGAAAGGCCAGAGAAGAGTTCGATAAGAGGGGTTGGAGGACTGTAATCAACCATCAGACCCGTAATGTCCCGCATGTCGGCCATGAGTTCCTCATGAAAAACGCCGCCTATACAGGTGACACAGAGCCATGCAACGGCATACTTGTAAACGCTATCATCGGCGTGAAACGTCGCGGTGACTATCCTGACCAGGCCATTGTAGAAGGCCATGAGGCAGTCGAGACAGGTGGCTATATAAAGTCGGACAGGCATCTCACATCGATTTGTCTGTGGGATATGCGTTATGGTAATCCATTGGAGAGCCTCATTCATGGGATCATCCGCCAGAACATGGGATGCACACACCACATGTTCGGTCGTGACCATGCAGCAGTAGGTGACTACTACGACAAGTGGTCCACTCAGATCCTCTGGACTAAGGGCATTCCGAGCTTTGGATTTAATGCGCCGCCAACAGACGTCCCATACGGCCTACAGATCAGACCGCAGAACATGAGAGAATTCTCCTATTGTCCAACATGTAAAGAGATGGCCTATAGTGAGACCTGCGGCCACAAGCGTGAGAAACTGAGTGGTAGCTTCCTCCGCGGTATGGTTGCAGAAGGTGTCCAGCCGCCAGTTATTATTATGCGTCCTGAGGTCTACAAGGTCATTGTGAAGTGGTGGAAGCACTTCAACTATCCATTCTGCAATGAAAAGTATGTTATCAACAAAGAGAAAGAACTCGAAGTGGATCTTAAGGATCTTTAAAAATTGAATGGAGGAGATATTAAAATGGCAGATTACTTCCTAGTTGTCCTTTTGGATGATAGTCGTATGGCCAAGCTGGAGGGCTCTGGTCTTGAAAAAGATATCAAATACATGTTTGGTGGTGAGCTTAGGCTCATAGAGGTCCATGTCTCTGATGAGATAAAGAACAAGCTATTAAACACCTTTGATACTGCAAGGACAGACTCCAGAAATGCCATCACAGACGTTCCAGTGGCATTTATGAGAGAACTCTTCAACCAGGTGGTTGAAAAAAAGTCCCTTGGGGATGAGGTAGTTGAGGCAGTCCTTGCAAAGGCAGACGAGATTAAAGAGCTTGCCAAAAAGGAATCTGAGTTCCTTCCAGTACCAGAATTGGCATAACAACAGACTCGTGGTCTAAAAGGCCTTTAAAGATGCAGACCACCCCAATAGGTGGCCTGCATTTTTACTTAGATCAGGTCTCTGATCTGCATTAAACCCGGATTAATGATAATCTACTGGAATTATAAAAGAAATCATTCTGTTCGGCATCTGAAGTACATAATTTGGGATAAAGGGTCTGGGACACATACATGAAAAATAGAGACTGGAAATAACCATGAGTACAGTTCGGATAGGTTTTGGCTACGACGTACACAGGCTTGTAGAGGGTCGTCCCCTTATTCTGGGAGGCGTAGAGATCCCCTATCCCTATGGCCTGCTTGGTCACTCTGATGCAGATGTCATGATACATGCACTGTGCGATGCGATCCTTGGTGCAGCGGCCTTAGGTGATATAGGAAGGCACTTTCCTGATACTGATCCAAGTTATGCCGGGATCTCTAGCATAAGACTCCTGAGAGAGGTAATAGCGAAAATCGCATCCTCTGGCTGGAGGTTGGGAAATGCAGACATCACACTGGTTGCCCAGGCCCCAAAGATTGGCCCATTTATAGATGAGATGCGGAAGGGCATCTCTGAGACCTGCAGGGTCTCATCTGGAAAGGTAAACATAAAGGCCACCACCACAGAGGGACTTGGATTTACAGGCATCGGAGAGGCTATGGCCTCCTATGCGGTCGTGACCATAATTGACTCCTCAATGGCACCTGTGAGGTCATAGGGTCCAGTTAATCTGTTCCCCTCTTTGTCATATAACTCAAAATCCCTGATAGAGATCTCTCCTATGGCAATGGACCTGAGGGTATGTATGATGATTGGGATCTCCCTCTTGACCCCTTCCCTGCGTATGCTCAAAAAGAGTGGATGCGACTCCACAAATGACCTCTCTATTCCCTCGATCCCCAATCCCTGTAGGTCGTCTTCAAACTGCCTCCAGAGGGGATCCCATGACCCCCCTTTTATAGAAAAACGGCAATAGGTCACAGCAGGTCCCCTGTCGAGTTCTGGGGTCACGAGGTGCATCATGACCCCGGTCTCATCTGCTCTACGATCTAACAACTGCCAGATCACCTCTTGCCAGGTGCCAGTTGGACCACCAGGGAGTGCGGGATGGAGGTTTATGATCGGGAACTTCCTGCAGACCTCTGGGCTGACCACCCACATATAGCCTGCCAATACTACCATCTGGGTCGGGATCCCCTTGAGTCTATCCAGGACCTTGCTGTGATAGGCCTGTCTCCATAGCTCACGGTCCTCCTTTCTGAGCTCAGGGCGGAACTGCATGGCAGAGAGACTGACTACCTGGATGCCCAGGCCCCTGGCCATCTCTGTCAATCGGTCACTGAACTCGCCCTCTCCGGGTCCCCTTGAGGAAAATAGGTATGAAATCTTCCCTGGGATAGTCCTGTCTGCAATGGCATTGCAGACGCCTTCAAAGAGGTCAATGGCAGCCTGGTCTCTACCTGTGGTCCACCAACCAAAACTCGACATCTATTTCTCCACTCAGACCTTCAGCCCATCCAGCCAGTTCCTACCAAAGCCAGACAGAGATAGACTGGCAAGCCAGGTGCCCGCCTTGAGGCAGGCATGGGTAGATCTCCCCTCAGACATGGCATGCAAAAGACCTGCATCAAATGCATCACCTGCCCCTGTGTTATCGACGATCTCCAGGACCTCCTGGGCTGGAGAACTCAAGAGGCCCTCAGGGCCATAGACAGCCGCACCCCCTGGACCCTGCTTGCATACTATAACAGGCCCTCCAGAATCTCTAAAGGGCCTCAGACCCGTCTGGCTCGAATTCCTCTTGTAGAGTAGGGGATAGGTGGCCTTAATGCCTGATCTGTAGCCCTTCTCTGTCAGCATCTCTATCTCTTCCTCTGTAATAAAGAGAATATCTGTCCTGTTGAGGATAGATAAGAGGCCCTTAAGCCCTACTGCACAGTAGAGTTCACCCGGATCAAAAGAGAGGATCAGACCTGGCTCCATGGAGGCGACCAGCTCTGCCTGGACATGGATGGCACGGGGATTGGCCAGAGAGCTGAGGTGTACTATCCCTGAAGGAGAGAGCATTTTCAGGACCTCTGGGTCCAGAGAGTCGCATTCGTGGCCATGGGGCGCGACAAACATGGCCCTATTTCGCTCCCTATCTATAATGACCACACACACTGCACTTTCTCCAACCCGCCTTACATAGGAGAGGTCTACACCCCTCATAGAATCCAGTATAAAGGTCCCTGCCTCATCTGCCCCTACTACCCCAGTAAAGGCGGTCCTGTGCCCAAGACGGCTGAGTGCATATATGGTATTGGCAGAAGAGCCCCCTCCGCTCCTGGCCCTGAGGACCCCACAGTGATCCAGAAATCTTGTAAGCTCCTCTGCCATCCTGTGGTCCCCAGATATCTCTCGGCCAGGACAGAGGTCAATGCCTGTCGACCTGACCTCTTCAAGGTCCTCTACCTCATATATCAGATCGAGATTGAGTGCCCCTGATCCCAAAAACTCAATCGTGTCTGTCATCAGTCTGTACCTCTGATGAGAGCTCTGGCACCTGAAGTGGTCTTGAATGCCTATCTATAGGAGATATATGAGGGATCTCCTTCTTGGATGTGAGCCCAAGCCCTGTAAAGCGTCTGGCTGCTGGAAGTACCCTGCCCTCTAGAGAACCTACTGCCTTGTTATAGCCATCTATTGCCCGATCCAGATCCTTACCCATTCCAGAAAGATGATCAATAAATACACACAGACGTCCATAGAGCTCGCTCCCCAGGCTGCTTATTGCCTGGGCATTTTCTGCAATCTTTTCCTGGCTCCATCCATAGGCCACGGCACGGAGCAAGGCGATCAGTGTAGTGGGTGTTGCAAGGATTACACGCTCCCTGGCCCCTGCCTCAATCAGGCCTGGATCTTGCTCCAGGGCCGCGCTGAAGAAGTTCTCGCCAGGCAGAAACATGACAACAAACTCTGGGCTAGAGTCAAACTGTCTCCAATAGGCCTTTGCACTCAACTTCTCTATGTGCCCACGGACCTGCCTTGCATGGCCCTTCAGATGTCTGAGCCTCGTATCCTCATCTTTTGCCTCCATGGCCTCCAGATATGCCTGAAGAGGTGCCTTTGCATCAACTACTATATCTTTCTCTCCTGGCAAGTGGACTATCAGGTCTGGCCTCAGGTATCCTGTGTCACCTTCGACCATCTTCTGTTCAACAAAGTCACAGTAAGGCAACATGCCTGCAATCTCAATGACCCTCTTGAGCTGGATCTCTCCCCAGCGACCGCGTACTGATGGGACACGCAGTGCCCTGACCAGATTTTCTGTCTCTGAATGGAGCTTCTCCTGGACATCTATCAGAGACCTCACCTGTTCATGTAGGCCACCATAGGCCTCTCTGCGTGACCTTTCTATCTCCTGTATCTGAGAATCGACCCTCAACAGAGACTCCCTGATGGGAGAGACCAGGTCCTCTATTGCCTTCTGTCGCTGCTTCAGGTCTCCTCTGGCCTCTGCCTGAAATCTCTCCAGAGAGGACTTTGCGAACTCAAGAAATGACTGACTATTGTCCTCAAGTGCCTCGGCAGAGAGGGCCTTAAATGCATCGCTCAGACATACCCTGGCATTATCCAGGAGGTCCAGTTTTTCCTGGATCGCCTTACGTTCATCTGCGATCCTGGTCTCTAGTTCTGATATCTGCATCTTGAGCTGGACATTCTCTGTCTGGAGATCAGAGAGCTGAGAGTCCCTGGCCTTCAATAGCTCCCTCAGCTCAGGGATGCGTGAATTCTTCTCCTCAGCAGCCGAGCGCCTCTCAGACTCGCCCTGAAGCTGTCTCTGGAGCCTGTCCATATCATCATTGGCCTTTTTAAGCGCAAGCCCAAGTCTGTCTATCTGTTCCTGTCTCGCACATAGCCTCTCCGCAGAGATGGCCTGCTCAGATCGGATCCTGGCACGTAGAAGCGCCCAGGAGATCCCACCACCTAAGAGGGCACCAATAATAAAAATAAAAAACAGAGAAAAACTATCCATTATATCAGACCTCAGAGAAAATATCTCTTAACTTCTCAATAAGTTACAGTATCTCTAATAAAATTGATCATAATCCAGGCCTTACTGAAAGGGCAAATCTGTTTCCTAAAGGAACAATTTATTGATTTTTAAATAAAAATATCCATTCACCCTCTTAGCACTTGCCTCTTAGCACTGTAGTCTGTTATAGTTAGACCTGTCCTAAAATAGCTCAAGGCTCAAAGTATATGCCTGCCTTATCCCCCTGGGCCTCTGACTCCGAGCCCTGAGCATAGAAGTTTAGATATCAAAAAAATAGATCTGTGGGAAAGGGCCATGGCACACAAAACTTTTAAGAGAAAATTCCTGAGTATAGTCTTGGGCCTGTTTTTGGTATTTGGTCTCTTTACCCTATCTGGCTGCGGTCTTAGCAAAAAAGACAGACACCTTATGAAGGAGAGCATAAAGGCAGCAGAAGAGGCAAAGGCGGCCGCTGTCAGGGCAGAAGCCGCTGCCCAACGTCTGGAAAACCTGGCCTCTCATCTGCAGTCATCTGCCCAAAAGGCAAATGAGGCAGCGGCAGCGGCAGCAAAGGCAGCCGATCGTGCGGATGCAGCAACAAATAGGGCCACAGAGGCAGCCAGGCGGGCTGAGGCCACAGCCAAAAAGACAGAAAGGATATTTGAGAAGAGCCTCCTCAAATAGAGGACATCTGTAACCATTTTCACTTCCTGGCTCTATATGCCACAGGTACTGGGATACCAGCCTGTATCTTTAGGGCCTTTTTGATCTCTTTGAGATCTAGCTTCAGGGGTCCTATAGCCTGTTGACAGCTAGAGATCCCAGAGAGGACCTCTCCTAATGGATTGTCTACTCTATTTTCATAATCTCTATATACCTGCAACCAACACCTGTCCTCTGTCCATCCCACCTTTATTGGTTCGTATGTGACCCGAATCAGGGTACCAACTGGCACCAAATGAAATAGAGAGGCTATGTCTTCAGGGTAGAGCCTTATACAGCCATGGCTGACCCTACGTCCTACTCCCCATGGTCGATTTGTACCGTGAATCCCATATGAGAGCCTGGAAAAGCGTAGTATATATTTCCCCAGTGGATTGTCTGGCCCTGGTAATACATAGGGAGGTAAGTCGCTCTCTTCCCTTCTTACAGAGGGTGGTACTACCCATACAGGGTCTTCGGCCTTACTGAGTACTGTGTATACACTGAGTTTTGTGGAGTAACCTTCTCTACCGACCCCTACAGGACAAGTCCAAAACCGCTTCCCCTTGAAGTAATAGAGGCGCATCTCTGCAAGATTTATTAGTATCCCTGAAGGCAGACGTCTCCTGGGCAAGACAAACATAGTGGGTACTAATATCCTGGCACCTTCAGGAGGCACCCAGGGGTCCACATCTGGATTCGCCGCCACTATCTGATTGTAGCCCAGGTCCTGGTCCCTGGCTATATCAAGTAAGGTAGCTCCATGCCCTATCTTTACATATTTAAGTGTACCATATACAGTCTGCCCCTTCTTGAGCTCAAAGACGCGGAGGGCACAGGCCCCTGGAATTAGAACAAAGTTGAGAAGAGATACCAGGAGCCATATCAGGATAATGGCCCTATGGCCCTGCCTTAATGGGTAATGAGACAAAAAATTGAAGGACCACAGGAAAAGTGACAGATTCATGATTATACTGCTTGCTAAAAGCTATCCAAATATTGTAACATATACCCCACTGAGGTGCATATATCAGTAGACTTGCATCACATCTGACCAGAGAGTATGACTTGCAGGAGTAATCTTTAGAATAATGATTCAAGGAAGAGGTCTATGGAAAACTATTTTAAGCAGGCAGCAATCAAGATATACAGCGATGCAAAAAGAGAGGGGCGACTCATAGAAGGTCTCACCCTTGAGAGATTCAAGGAACTTACCCTGAGACAGGAGGGAGTAATCCAGACACAGATAGGCTCGGTGGCAGCAGATTCTGAGCCCACTTCCCGTGCAGCTCCTCATACTGCCAATAATATCGATCACCCATTTGGAGAAGAGGAGGAACAACTGGCCCTGAAGGCAGTAGAGTATCTGAGCAGGGAACAGGTCATATCCCTGGATACCATAGTAGGAGACGGCCGGGATGGGATCACTGCTCGATTCTTGATTCCTGAGTCCTATGCCCAGCTTGCCTATGGACTAAAGCTCCTGCTGGACCATCCGGCTGCCAGGGTGGTAGAAGACCCTACATATACCATTATCTTCTTTACAGATGAGGCCTTTGAAAACAACAAACACAAGAGGCTCATAGATAAGGACATCACTATACGGCTATGGATGGGAGAAAAGAGGGGCGATCAGGTAAAGATATGCAGAAACAGTACATATCTTGGCGAGGGGAAAAAGGGGGTATTTCAGTTTGAGGACTGGAGGGTAAAGGCCATTGATAAGACAGGCATATTTCTACATGCAGGTGCCAGGAGGGACAGGCTCTGGATATATGACCTTGAGAGTGAGAGGCCAGAACTCAATGAAGTAGTTACTGGTGTATCTGGCCTTACTGCCACAGGTAAGACCACTACACTCTGTAGAAAATTCGCCAAACTCCCTAGAGAGAGCTCTGAAATGATAGGTGATGACGGGGGTAGCCTGGGCTATGATGGGAGCTACATGGCCTTTGAGATAGGTGGGCTCTATGTAAAGACAGAAGGACTGGATGACAGGCAGCCCGAGATACTCCGTGCAGCAGAGTCACGTGATGCCTTTCTGGAGAATGTTGCCATCAGCAAATACCCATATATACCTGATTTCAAAAATATATCAAAGACTGCAAATGGCAGGGCCGTCATCTCAAGGGAAAATCTAGAGATAGCAAGCCCTTCCCTGAGGGCAGACAGGTTAGACTATATAATTATTCTGACAAGAAATCCAATGATCAATGCCATAAATAAGCTGACCCCTGAGCAGGCTACCATGCAGTTTATCTATGGTGAGTCGATTGAGAGCTCTGGAGGAAATCCAGAAGAGGCAGGAAGGTTTAAGAGGGTCTTTTTTTTGGATCCATTTGTCTCTGGCAACCGACTCGAACACGCCATGATCTTCTACGATATCATCAAGAGGAATCATATAAAGTGCTATCTGTCTAATACAGGGACCATTGGACAGGATGACAGGGATGTGAGCCTACGCCAGTCTCTGGCTATCTATAACGATCTTACCCGTATAGAGCTCCGCTTTAGCTCTGAACCAGACCTCTTGGGCTATCACTTCCCGATAAAGTGTGACCGTGCCAACCTGGAGCTTGCCAGGGCATATTCTCTCTTCCCAGACAGGGAGGTCTTTGTCAAGAAAGTAAAGGACTTCCTTCGTGGCAGAAGAGAGTATCTGGAGGAATTCGAGGCCAAATATGGAGAGATCCCTGAAAACATAAAGGAGTCACTCCCCTACCGTGAAGATCAGAGATACATAGGGACTGAAAAATCCAATGGCCTGGAGCTGGAATAACAGAAAGAGATGAAGACTAAAAAGTGGGATGCAATAGAGCATGCCAGAAAATTCCTCAAACTTCCGGAGCAGGTAACAAGGATTGAGATATTGGAGGCATACAGGCGCTGTTGCAGAGATCTCCATCCAGATAAGAACCCTGGTATAGATACTTCAGAAGAGATGGCACAACTCAACATGGCCTACAGGACGCTCATAGACTATGTAGATACCTACAAGATCGAACTCTGTCCAAATGAGATGGGCATGAGTGACGATGAGTGGTGGTTCCATCGCTTCGGACAGGACCCCATCTGGGTGGGTGACCACAGAGAAGAATAGATGCTGATAGTCCAGAAATACGGCGGCGTCTCAGTGGCCAACTGCGATCGGATCAAAGAGGTAGCAGACCGTGTGATCGCCAGCAAGAAGCAGGGTGCAGATGTGGTAGTAGTCCTATCTGCCATGGCAGGAGAGACTGACAGACTGATCGATCTGGCAAGACAGGTCCAGACCAGACCAGACCCCAGGGAGCTCGATGTCCTGTTGTCCACTGGAGAGCAGATAACTATCTCTCTCTTTGCCATGGCAGTAAAGGAAAGGGGCTTTGAGGCAGTGTCTTTTCTGGGCTATCAGGTCCCAATTGAGACCAATCCCGTCCATGGAAGGGCCAGGATCCATGACATACCTACAGAGAGACTCAGGAAGGTCCTTGAGTCAGGTCAGATCCCTGTTGTGGCAGGATTTCAGGGGATCAGTTCTGAGGGTGAAATCACCACCCTCGGCAGGGGAGGCTCAGACACAACTGCAGTGGCCGTAGCAGTAGTCCTCCATGCAGACCTCTGTGAGATATATACAGACGTGGACGGGGTCTATACTACAGACCCCTATATATGTCCTTCGGCCAGGAAGATAGACAGGATCTCCTATGACGAGATGATGGAGATGGCCAGTCTTGGTGCAAAGGTCCTGGAGATCCGGTCTGTGGAATTTGCCATGCGGTATGGCATGCCGCTCCACGTGAGATCGAGTCTCACTGACAGTCCGGGCACCTATGTAGTGGCAGAGGATGAGACAATGGAAGAGGTATTGGTTTCTGGAGTTACCTATAGCAGAAATGATGCACGTATAACTATTACCAAGGTCCCTGACAGACCCGGCATAGCTGCCAGTATATTCAATCCCATTTCAGAGGCAGATATCGTGGTCGACATGATTATCCAGAACACCAGGGCCACTGACCTCACTGACATGACCTTTACTGTACCAGAGAAAGACTACGAAGAGGCCATGGAGATAGTAAAAAAGGTAGCCAGAGAGATTGGGGCCGAGCAGATAGCTGGAGATAGAGACATCGCCAAGGTATCTATAGTCGGGGTAGGGATGAGGGACCATTCTGGTGTGGCCAGCAAGATGTTCGATATCCTGGCCAGACACGGGATCAACATCCTGATGATCAGCACGTCTGAGATCAAGATATCCTGTGTCATAGAGGAAAAATATACAGAACTGGCCGTACGTGCCCTGCACGAGGGGTTTGGGCTAAACAAGGAGACAGATTAGGGCCAAAAATGGACATGGGCAGAGATATTGAGTTATACGATACCACCCTCAGAGATGGGACCCAGTCTGAAGACTTCAACCTCTCTGGAGAGGACAAAGTCCGCATAGCCTTGAAGCTGGATGAACTCGGTATAGACTATATTGAAGGGGGCTGGCCAGGTGCCAATCCAAGAGATGACCAGTTTTTCCATGAGATCCAGAACTATTCACTCAGGCACAGCAAGATAGCTGCATTTGGCAGTACCCACCATGCCAGGTATACCGCCAATGAGGATCCAAATCTCAAGGCCTTAGTGGCGGCTCAGACCCCTGTGGTCACCATATTTGGAAAGACGTGGGATATCCACGTGAGGGACGTCCTGAGGATCTCGCTAGAGAAAAATCTGGACCTTATACAGGAGTCCCTCTCCTGGCTGAGGCCCAGGGTCCAGACACTCTTTTATGATGCAGAGCACTTTTTTGATGGCTATAAGGCCAACCCAGACTATGCCATAGAGACCCTACGGAGGGCATGGGCTGGAGGTGCAGAGTGCCTTGTGCTGTGTGATACCAATGGTGGCACCCTCCCCTATGAAGTGACAGAGATTATCAGGGATGTCCGGGAGGCCCTGGGAAAAGGGATGCGACTGGGTATCCACTGTCACGACGATGCAGGGGTAGCAGTGGCAAATTCCCTGTCAGCAGTCAGGGCAGGCGTGACACAGGTCCAGGGCACTATGAATGGCCTTGGTGAGAGGTGTGGAAATGCCAATCTCTGTTCTGTGATCCCAGACCTCGTAGTCAAAATGGGATATCACTGCGCAGCAGAAGAGAACCTTGCAAGGCTCACCAGCATATCCAGATTTATCTGTGAGATCGCAAACCTGCCTCACAATAAATATCAACCATATGTAGGTGCCAGTGCCTTTGCCCACAAGGGAGGTATACATGTCAATGCCATCCAGCGCAACCCAGAGACCTATGAACACATAGAACCAGGACTCGTTGGCAACATGCGCAGAATCCTGCTCTCAGACCTTGCAGGGAGAAGCAGTATCCTTGCCAAGGCCAGAGAGTTTGGCCTCAATCTGGACAGTCAAGACCCTATTATCAAAGACATCGTTGCCCAACTCAAGGAACTTGAGGCACAGGGTTTCCAGTTTGAGGGTGCAGAGGCCTCTTTTGAGCTGCTCATGAGAAAGGCCCTTGGTACCTATCGCAAGTACTTTGATCTCATCGGCTTCAGGGTCATAGACCAAAAGTCTAAAGACGATGGACCCACCCAGGCAGAGGCCACTATTATGGTACATGTGGGTGGTCATGTAGAGCATACGGCTGCAGTAGGAAATGGGCCAGTAAACGCCCTGGATAATGCCATAAGAAAGGCCCTGGAGAAATTCTATCCACAGCTCAAGGAGATGACCCTACTAGACTACAAGGTCAGAGTACTACCAGGGAATCCAGGGACAGGAGCAAAGGTCAGAGTACTTATAGAATCAAAGGATCAACACAACAAGTGGGGTACAGTCGGACTCTCTTATGACATCATTGAGGCCAGCTGGCAGGCACTTGTAGACGCCATCTGCTTTAAACTCATCAAGTCAGAAAGGGGCAGGTAGAGCTCATGCAGGTCTTTCGGCCTACTCAGATAGCAGCCTGTTCTGGGTATATGCTTACCTGCTGGCGATGTCTTACGCTCTCAAACCTCACTATGCCATCTATCTTTGCAAACAGGGTATAATCCCTCCCCATACCTACATTTCGTCCAGGGTGAAATTTGGTCCCTAGTTGACGAACCAGAATATTTCCAGCCCTTACAGACTGTCCTCCAAAGCGTTTTACACCCCTGCGCTGACCTCTACTGTCACGGCCATTGCGAGAACTGCCACCTGCCTTTTTGTGTGCCATAACTGACCTCCTAGACTCGGATCTCTTTGATCTTTAGGGTACTATAAGGTTGTCTGTGTCCACGCTTGACCTTATAGCCCTTGCGTCTCTTCTTTTTCATAATCAGCACCTTTTTGGCGCGGCCATGCTCTACGACCTGTGCACAGACCTTTGCGCTCTCTATTACAGGCCTGCCGACTGTTATCTTGGCGCCATCTGCCACCATCAATACATCAGGGATCTCTAGATCAGAGCCTGCCTCGGCATCGAGTCTCTCTACCCGTACCAGATCTCCTGGACAGACCTTATACTCTTTACCACCTGTCTTTATTACAGCATACATAATTTCTCCAAAGCTATAGGTTCTATTCTATCCGAAAATAGCTCAAAGCTGAAAG
>JALTHG010000052.1 GCA_027004715.1 Deltaproteobacteria bacterium | reverse complement strand
CTATATACATAGTAAAATGAGACCAGCCCCACCAGGGCCCCGGAAAGGCCCATGCTCGGACCTCCATAGAAACGCCCCAGTGCATAGAGGGGTATGGCCAGCAGGACACCCAGGAATGCCGGGAGCACTGCCCCGATCCAGTTGAGGGAAAAGGGCGTTATCTTTGCCAGGAGCGCAGCAACTATAGATATAAGCGGGGCTATGGCCCTGCGATGCATCCCCTCTGGCACATTACGGTTATTGTCTATAGGGGTATAGGTGCCATCTACAAGGTCTTTGGCCTGGGTCAGGTAGTAATAGCCATCAAAGGTGGTAAGCAGGGGCTCCCCCTTATATAGGGCATATTCTGGATGGGCCTTCCAGTCCCTGATGTCTTCGATGCGTATAAGGAACCCGATTCCAATAATGACTAATAGTGCAAAGGCCTCTATCCAATAGCGATATGGCACAGGGCCCTTGAGCCTGGCCTCTAACCAGGGCCCTGCGGCCTCAGAGTCTGTGCCTGCAGGGGTAGCCTTACCAGTCTTAGAGGAAGATTGCCTTTTGCTCTTGACCAGAGGCCTTCTGTTTTTGTGCCCCATATCTCCTCCTTTATAGTCGACATAGATATCTCTTAAGACTTTATACAGACTTCTACAGGCCGTTGCAATTTAAGGGTAGGGTTCATGCCCCTCCTGAGGCCAACCCTGGCTTCATCCCATAATTTCATTCCATATCTTCTGGACCCTGGTCCTATGTCCCAGGAAGTCATGGGCCCCAACAAGAGGAGACCTCTCTTGCAGCCAGAGCTGGTTTATCCTCTTTCTGTAGTCTATAGATGCCTCCATCAGGGCGACTGTATGCCCCTCTGGCATCAGGCCTCTGTGCCTGAATTCCTTGATCAGGGTGATGTCATCCCTCCACTCAGTAATCTCTGGATATCTGTTGGCATTTAGCATGACCATGTACTGGATCAGGAATTCTATATCGATCAGTCCACCTGGGCCATACTTGAGATCAAACCTGTCTCTCCTCTTCTCTATCAATCTATCACGCATCTCCCTTATAGAGTCCCTCAGGACCATGGGGTCACATGGCCTTTTAATGATATCTCTTCTCAATTCCTCAAATGCCTTACAGAGCCCTGGATCACCGGCAATTGCCCTTGCCCTCACAAGCGCCTGATGTTCCCATGTCCAGGCATGCCATCTTTGATACTCAGAAAAGGCCTCTATATTACTGACCAGGACCCCTGATGACCCACTTGGGCGGAGGCGCATATCCACTCTATATAGGACCCCTGCCCGGGTGTGGAGGGTCAAGATATGGATCACCCTCTGTCCCAGGCAGGCATAAAACATGGTGCTGTCTATGGGACTGGGACCACAGGTAGACTGACCGACCCTACCAGAGTGTAGAAATACCAGATCCAGGTCTGAACCATAACCCATTTCCCTGCCACCGAGCTTGCCATAGGCTATGACAGCAAAGCCCTGACTCCCTCCCTCAGGTAGACCATAACGCCTCTCCATCTGTCTCCAGGCAATAGCAAGGACATTTTTTATGACCACCTCTGCAATATCTGTGAGGTGGTCACTCACTTCCTGGACTGCAAGGCCCCCTGAGATATCAGCCGCTGCCACTCTGAGCATGGCCGCCTGCCTGAATCGCCTGAGTTCGTCCATCTCTTGCTCAAGGTCATCTGCTCCTATCCTGGAGAGCAGGTCCTCTAACCTGGCCTCTAGCTCTGGCCTTGCAGGGGGGGAATAGAGGGTCTGAGGGACCAGGAGTTCATCTAAGAGGATCGGATGCCTTGAGATAAGGGTCGCAATCCATTTGGCCTTTGAGCAGAGCCCTGCCAATACTGAAAGGACTCTGGAATTCTCCAGCATTAGAGATAGATAGCAAGTCCGCCTCTCAATAGATTCAATCAAGTCGAGCAACCTCTTGAGAGTAGAGTCTGGTCGTCCTGTCTGGCTGGCCTCTCTGATTACAGTGGGGATCAGGCGGTCGAGTATATCCCGGCCTGAGGCACACATGGCCATGGTATCTCTGGAACTCTTTAGTGCCTGGAGGAGATGCAGGACCCTGGAGGGATCATGAAATCCCATTGAGCAGAGCACCTCTTCTGCCAGGTCCCTATCGGATGTCCCAAGCCAGATATCTGTCAAGATCTGCCTCTCCGAGCCGACTGATGTATCCGGCCTGGATAAGAGCCTCTGAAAGTGCTGGTGGACCATGTCCATATGAGCGTAGAGTGCCTGTATGAAGTCCTCCCAGGTCAAAAAACCCATTGAGATCGCAAGACGCAACTGCGATAGGGGATCAAGGGGCAGCATCTGGGTCTGCTGGTCTGCATATTCCTGGAGTCGATGTTCTGTATTGCGCAGAAATCTATAGGCCATTTCCAGGTCCAGGCAGGTATCTTCAGGTAAGAGGCTGAGCTCGGCTAAGATATGCAGGCATGGAAGCGTGCCCCTTTCCTGTAATTCAGGTATTCTGGCTCCATGGATAAGTTGGAGGGTCTGGACAATAAACTCGATCTCGCGTATGCCCCCTGTGCCCAGCTTTATGTCTCCTCTGAGCCCCCTTCTCTGTGCCTCATGTCCTATCAGTTGTCTTATCTTTCTCAGGGAGTCGAATGCCCCATAGTCTAGATAGCGGCGGTATACAAAGGGCCTTAACATCTCCAGTAACCTGTCTCCGACCTCAATATTGCCAGCAACAGGCCTGGCCTTGATCATTGCATAGCGCTCCCAGTCTCTACCCTGGTCCTGATAGTATTCCTCCATTGCACTGATACCCATGACCAGGGGACCCATTTCTCCATATGGCCTGAGCCTCATGTCTACACGGAAACATATACCCTCTGAGGTAAAAGCGCCTATGAGATCTATCAGCTGCTGGCAGAGACGGGTATAATATTCCTCATTGTCAGGGTCCTGGTATGCAAATATCAGATCGATGTCTGAAGAAAAATTGAGTTCTCTGCCACCGAGCTTGCCCATCCCAAGGACCACCAGAGACCGAGGGATACTGTCTCCAGGGGAAAATTCCTGGGACTGCCAGTCTTGTAAGAGATCCAGACCACTCCTGAGGCAGGCCTCTGCCAGAGATGAGAGGTCTTCTACTGTCTCATTGAGGTCTGCCCATCCGGCAAGGTCCCTCCAGGCTATCCTCACCATCTCTCGTCTCTTCAGGCGGCGCAGGATAATCCCCAACTCAGTACAGTCATGTGCCTCTGCAACTGAATGCCTGACCAGCCGTTCATAGTCACCAGGACTGTAGGACCTCCTGAGGCTGCCCTCTTCTAAGAGGCCCAAAAGGGTCCTGGGGTCCCGGATACAGCTCCTTGCAACAAACTCACTGAATGCCCATACCCGCATTGCCGAATCTGCTATATAGGGATCACTGGGCAGTGAGACTCCAGACGACTCAGCGGCCTCTAAAAAGTCCCTCCAATAGCCCCTACTCTTTGATAAGAGCCCCCTGGGCAATGGTATCTGGGCCAAGATTTTTTTCACGACTTCAGCAGGAGATATATCCCTCAGCCTTTCATC
>JALTHG010000051.1 GCA_027004715.1 Deltaproteobacteria bacterium | reverse complement strand
CATCCATATACTTCTTGGCCTCCAGTCCCAGAGACGTCCCGGCCTTTACAGCGGCCCTTAACATGTCACCAGTGGAGATCTGTGGAATGCCAAATTTTTTTGTGATAAAACCGGCCTGGGTACCCTTCCCGGCCCCAGGACCCCCTAATAGAATTAAACGCATAATCTAAATCCTCCCTTTCCTGAATTTATATAGTATTATATGGCATTCTTCACAATAGGTCAAAACGTAACTATTTTATACATTTATTTCATGATCTAGACAAGAAGAATCAAGGGAGACAATAATCCATTTGGAGACCAACAGGCCTATTCGTGGGGATCGGAGGGTCATCTTTGGCTGGGCCATGTATGACTGGGCAAACTCTGCCTATATCACCACCCTGGTAGTGGCCATCCTGCCTGTCTACTTTGCAAGTGTAGTAGTTCCTGCCGGGGGACTAAAGATTGGAGGGACAAATTATGCCGCCGAGACCCTATGGGGGCTGATGGTGTCGGCAGCCTCCTCCATCATATTTGTAGTGGCCCCTATACTTGGCGCTATTGCAGATTTCTGTTGTGCAAAGAAGCGATTCCTCCTCTTCTTTTGCTATATGGGTGTCTTGAGCGCCTCTCTCCTCTCTTTCTGTAAGGCCGGGGATGTGTGGCCGAGTATTATGCTGTTTGTCATTTCCCAGATCGGGTTTGTCGGAGGCAATGTCTTCTATGATGCCTTTCTTCCCCAGATCGCCCCGGAAGGAGAAATGGACCGGGTCTCCAGCAAGGGATTTGCATATGGGTATGTGGGAGGCGGCCTCCAGTTTGCGTCTTCTCTGGCCATCCTTACATGGCATAGGGAACTTGGGCTTACAGAGGCCGAGGCCGCACAAGTTGGGATGCTTAGTGCTGCCCTGTGGTGGGGAGGGTTTGCCCTGATAACTCTTTTTTGTCTACAGGAGCCATATAGGTCTCAGGCCATGCCAGATAGCTATCAGCGCATTCCCCTGGGCCTGGGTTATATTCGTTTGGGCATATCACGGACCTGGAATACACTCTCTAAGGTCCGCCGGCTCCGAGACCTTGCCCTGTTTTTGGCTGCTTTTTTTGTCTATAATGATGGAATAAATACTGTTATCCAGATGGCCACCATATATGGGAGGCAGGAACTCCATCTCTCTACCATGGTGCTCATGCTTACACTCCTGATCGTCCAGATAGTGGCCTCTCTGGGAGCCCCGCTATTCGCATGGATCTCTGAACTGCTCGGCGCAAAAGATGCAGTGATAGTATCTCTGCTGGGCTGGACCAGTGTAGTGACTTATGCCTACTTTATCTATTCAGCAGTTGGGTATTTTGTCCTGGGTGGTATAGTTGGCCTTGTGCTCGGTGGATCACAGGCCATCAGCCGCTCCCTCTATGCCTCAATTATACCAGAGGGTACCTCGGCAGAATTCTTTGGTTTCTATTCTGTGATCAGCAAATTTTCAGCGATCTGGGGGCCATTCATCTTTGCCATAGTCCGCCATTGGACAGGCTCTTCCAGAAATGCCATCCCCTTCCTTGTTGTCTTTTTTGTACTCGGTATCCTCCTGCTCTCTTGTATGGATGTAAAGAGGGCCCAAGAGGCCAGTATGGCATTCAAATAATCCCTCTCCTTTCATTGTGCACTTTTGTATCTATCGCGCCACCTGCCGAATGACAGACGGAACAACAGGTAGTCCCAGGTATTACCTAGTAGATTGCCAAGCCGAACCATACGAAGTATTAGATGGATGGCTTCAGCCATCTTGGGACCATATACCTCTTGTAACTTCTGGACTGCTTCGGGATCAGGGCGGGCATTAGATTCAGCCCAGTGCTGTGCATAGAGAATAGCTATAACTTCCTCTTTGGGGCAATTCTGAATGTCCCCTGACAGGAGCCTTCCAATTTCTTCTTGAGGGATACCACCCTTTAATGCCAATTTTGAATGGAGATAGGAACAATAACGGCAGCCCTCGACTGCAGTTACAGCCAGCATAAGTCTTTCTCGAAAGGCTGGTGATACCAGTTTCTTGAGTTCCCTTAATTGCTTTCTCTTTCGAAACAAAAAAATTAAGTCACTGAGAAGGTCCTTGGGACTGCCATATATCCTTTTATTAAATTTCATCACTACAGATCTCCAGATTCCTGCCCTCATCCAAATCCCCTCCCCTGGGGTACAGCCTGTAAGCAGTAGCCTTTTGAGGGGATGAACAGTTACTACAACTGCCTACTTGACAAATGTAAGATTTTTTTGCTAAAAAAGAAATTGATATCTGGAGACTGAGAGATAGCCCTATTAATCTATTATAGAGGAAGGTATGGTGAGAGATGAGAGATAAAACGGCTTCATTCATGAGGATTCTGGTCACGCTTTTTTTGTCTATAGCCATAGTGGTTGCATTTACTGTAGTCGCTGAGGCAAAGAAGAAGGTACCAACCCTTCAAAATAGTGACTGTATAAAGTGTCACAAAAAGGAAGTTGTTACCATAGAGCGTAATGGTGGTCGTCACAGGACGGCTGTGACATGTCTGGATTGTCATAAAGAACACCCACCTATGGGGAAAAATACAATTCCCAAGTGCTCTGAATGTCACAACAACAAATCACATCTGAGGCATTTTAAATTAAAGAAGTGCCTGTCCTGTCATTCCAATCCCCATGCGCCTCTGGTCTTAACGCTCAAGGATAATATCACAAAGCCCTGTCTGACCTGCCACCCCAAAGAGGGCAAAGAACTTCAGAAATATCCAAGCAAACACTCAGCACTTGACTGTACCTTCTGTCACACGAGACATGGTGAGATGCCCAAGTGCTCCAGGTGCCATGAGCCACACGTAAAGGGCCAGACAAATAAGGATTGCCTTGTATGCCATCCACCTCACAGTCCCCTGGTAATTCACTATCCTGACAATACTCCTAGATCCTATTGCACAGTATGTCATAAGGATGAAGGTAAACTTTTGAGCAAAACTACCACAAAACACAAGGTCTTTACCTGTGCATTTTGTCACAAGAGAGTACACGGTAATATACCGCAGTGTGAGACATGCCATGGTAAGCCACACTCGGCAGCAGTAAATAAGGCACATCCAGACTGTCTGGATTGCCATATGGATGCGCATGACCTTGTGAAATAGATTGTAAGCAAATAGACACCAGAGGATCAAACAATGACAACAAAGAAAGAGATCGGGGTATTGATTTGGATATTAGTGGGTCTGTTCCTTGTATGGATCGGGTCTGGATGTGTTGGGCAACGGGCCACTGTGGCAAAAGGCGGAAAATGTGTCCAGCCAAAAAAGGCACCTGCTGCAGAGGTCGTAAAGGCCAAAGTGCCTGAGAAGGGCATCTATGATATAGAAGTCAAGCCACTCGTTATCAGTGACTGCGTCCGTTGCCACGTATCTGAATTTAACAGGATCAAAAAAGAAGGGGGTAAACACTCTCAGGTGGCATGTACAGACTGTCACCAGATATTTCATGCATACAACCCTCTACGTAAAAACTACAAAAAAATCATGCCGAAGTGCTCGATGTGCCATGAGGAACCCCATGGTAAAGCCAGAGCAGTTCAAAACTGTACAAGGTGTCATACAGATGCCCATAGGCCAATAGCCTCACTCATCAAGCCAGATAAGTTGGAAGGACAGTGCAGGATATGCCATAGCAATGTGGCAGAGAGTATGAGAAAGTACCCCAGCAACCACACGGAATTGGAGTGCTCTGCCTGTCATTCTCAAAGACATGGCAGGATACCTGATTGCTCAGAGTGTCATGAATCACACAGCCCAATGGTAGCCATGAAGACCAAGCAGTGTCTGGAATGTCACCCTGCCCATACACCTCTGAAAATTACCTATTCTCAGGATATAGAGAACAATAAAGTGTGTGCCGGATGCCATGAGAAGGAATATGATCTGCTCCAGAGGCATCAGACCAAACATTCTAAATTGGCATGTGCTAAATGCCATCCTGTCCATAAGCAGATCATAACCTGCCGGAAGTGCCATGGGATGCCTCATAGCCCTGTTATAAGCAAGAAGTACCCGAATTGTCTGAGCTGTCACAACTCGCCCCATGACCTGCAGTAGACTATTTGACTGGGAAGGAAAGGTATTCTAAGACCCTTCCTTCCTCTCTCTGGCTATAGTCTTACAGTGGTCTATCAGTGACAGAAATTCTTCTTCACTTAAGGTAGGGATCCCTAACTTATAGGCCTTTTCTAGCTTGGACCCAGGGTTTTTACCGACTATGACATAGTCTGTTTTGTGCCCAACTGTAGAGACAATCTGCCCACCCAGGTCCCGTACCAGGTCCTTGGCCTGTCCTCGGGTAAGAGATGAAAGCCCACCTGTAAAGACAAAGCCCTTTCCCTCAAGGGGCAATTTCTTTGTCTCCTTGAGGTCAGTGAATTTGATCCCGGCATTGATCAAACGCCTGATAAGCCTGATGTTCTGGCTGTCACTAAACCACGACCGAATACTAGAGGCCACTTCAGGGCCTATCCCTTCTACTGCAAGCAGTCTCTCTTCATCGGCCTCTATTATGGCCTGTATTGAACCAAAGTGGTCTGCCAGGACCTGTGCAGTGACCTCCCCTACGTGTCTTGGCCCCAGGGCATAGAGAAATCGTGCGAGTGTGGTCTCCTTACTGGCCTCTATGGCAGAGAGGAAATTTCTTGCAGACTTTTCGGCAAGGCGCTCAAGTGAGAGGAGGTCGCTCAGCTCTATAGAATATAGATCTGCAACGTCCCGGACCAGTCCTGCGCTGATCAAGTGTTCGGCCAACTTTGGACCGAGTCCCTCTATATCCATGGCACCCTTGCTGGCAAAGTGGGTCAACTGCCTCACAAGCCTGGGAAAGCACTCTGGATTTGGACACCTCCATACGGCCTCTCCTGGCCTGCGGACCAGTCTGGAGCCACAGACCGGACAGGTCTCAGGCATCACAAATACCCTCTCTTTTCCAGTCCTTCTCTCTGGAAGGGACCTGACTACCTCAGGGATGACGTCTCCTGCCCTCCTGATCATGACCCAGTCCCCTACCCTGATGTCCTTGCGGATGATCTCATCTTCATTATGGAGGGTCGCTCGGCTTACCACTACTCCAGCTACCCTTACTGGTTCCATCAGGGCTACAGGGGTTACTGCACCAGTACGTCCTACACTGAGTTGGATATCTGATATCTGGGTTATGACCTGGACTGCCTCAAATTTGTATGCAATGGCCCAGCGCGGACTCCTGGCCTTTGATCCAAGGCGTTCCTGATACCCCAGGTCATTTACCTTGATGACTATACCGTCGATCTCATAGTCTAGCCCTTCTCTCCTGCTGGCAATGTCCTGGTGATATCGTATTGCCCCATGGATCCCTCTTACCTTTTTTACCATGGGGTTGATATTTAGCCCCCATTTCTTGAGGGTTGTGAGTACATCCCACTGGGTCTTGAAGCTATAGCCCTCTACCTTTCCGATTCCATAGCAGAACATGTTTAGTGGACGACTGGCAGTGACATTCGGGTCTAGCTGACGCAGGGAACCGGCCGCGGCATTTCTGGGATTTGCAAAGGCAGGTGCCCCTTCCTCGATCCTTTTTCTGTTGAGCTGTCTAAAGGCATCTCTGTTGATAAATACCTCACCCCGTACCTCAAGGCGGGCAGGTGGAGAAATGTACCTTTCCATGAGCCTGAGGGGTATGGACCGGATGGTCCTCAGATTTGCAGTCACGTCCTCTCCTGTATAGCCATCTCCACGGGTCGATCCAAGGACCAGTCTGCCCCCTTCATAGAGGAGCTCCACGGCCAGGCCATCCATCTTTGGCTCTAGCACATACTCGACATCTCCATCTATCTGGAGCAGCCTCTTTGTCCTCTGGTCAAAATCAAGGACCTCATCCTGGCTGAAGGCATCATCCAGACTCAGCATAGGGACACTGTGGGGTACACTAACAAACCTTTCTGAAGGTGGGGCACCTACCCGCTGTGTGGGAGAGTCAGGGGTTATGGCCTCTGGATATTGGGACTCAAGCCCCTGGAGCTCATGCATCAGGGCGTCATAATCTGCATCACTTATACCAGGTTGGTCAAGGACATAGTAGAGATAATTGTGATAGTTGATCTCTTCCCTGAGTCTCTCTATGCGTCTCAGTATTTCAGGAGGGATATCCATTATAGTTTGACTAGCGATCTGCCACTACCTGAAAGTTTATATGCCTGCGGGCGATGTCTACTGCCTTGACCCTGACCCTTATCAACTCTCCCAATTGAAAGACCCTGTGAGTCCTTTGGCCAATAAGGCGCTGCCTGGCCTGATCCAATATATAATAGTCGTCTGCCATATCTACCAGACGGACAACACCAGAAATAAACATGTCTCTCAACTCCACAAAAAAACCAAAAGATGTCACTCCAGAGATTATGGCGTCGTATTCCTCTCCAATCTTATCTGCCATAAAGCGGACCTTGAGTCTGTCAAACATCTCCCTCTCTGCCTCCATGCCAACTCTCTCTCTGGCAGAACACTCCTGACTCAGGACCTCAAGTTCTTCTGAATATATTGGGCGCTTCCTCACGCGTCTCATGTTGGCCTTCAAGATCCTGTGGACGACCAGATCAGGATAGCGGCGGATCGGTGAAGTGAAATGCAGGTAGCTAGGAGATGCCAGGCCAAAGTGCCCGATATTTTTCTGTGAATACACTGCCAGTTTCATGGCCTGGAGTAAGACCATGTTTACTATATATTCATGTGGATTACCTGATACCCTTTTGAGCACGGTCTGACACCACTTCGAGTCTATCTGCTCCGGTGGCTCAATATCTATCCCCAGGTCCTGGACAAACTCTACAAACTTTATCAACTTATCTGGGTCAGGTGGCTCATGTATACGGTATATCCCTGGTATCTCCTTTTTGGTCAAAAATGAGGCAACGGCCTCATTTGCTGCAATCATAAACTCTTCGATAATGCGGTGGGCGATGTTTCTCTCCCTTCGGACGATCTCTTCCAGGTTTCCTGTAAGCCCCAGGACTACCTCAGGCTCGGGCAGGTCGAAGTCTATGCTTCCCCTCTGACGGCGCCTTTCAGAGAGGGCCTCTGCCAGCTCCACCATGACATTCAGGTCTTTAATAAATTGTCTGTTCTCTGCTATTAAGTCCCTGTCTCTATCTACCAGGATCTTCCTGACCTCTTTATATGTAAACCTGCGATGACTCCTGATGATAGCCCTGGAAAAACTGGCACGTCTGACATTGGCCTCTCTGTCAAAGGAGATGTTGACTAGTATTGCCAGACGATCTTCATTGGGAAGTAGACTACACAGGTGATTAGACAGGGCCTCAGGGAGCATAGGGACTACAACAGATGGGAAATATACGCTGGTGCCACGCTCCCTGGCCGCCAGATCTATAGGGCTGTCTTTTGGTACATAGTGACTTACATCCGCAATGGCCACAGTGAGGACAAAACCAGTACGGGTCTTCTTGACAAATATTGCATCGTCAAAGTCCCTTGCATTCTCCCCATCTATTGTCACCAGGGGCAGCTCATGGAGGTCCCTGTACCCCTGTCTTTCTTCAGGGAGGAGGGTATGTGGCAGGGCCTTGACCTGTGCCTGGACCTCAGGCGGAAAGACATGTGGGAGCCCATATTTATATATGACTATCTTGCTCTGTACCTCTATGTCATCGGGATCTCCAATGACCTCTAATATATGTCCCTCAGGATCTCTTCCCCTGGATGGAAAGCTGTCTATCTCTGTCAGCACTACCTGGCCGTCTTTGGCTTCTCTCCTACATCTATTGGGGATCAGGATCTCAAAGAACAGCCGTTCCTCTTCAGGGATTACCCTGGATATATCCTTGCCTTGATGAAATGTACCTACTACATGCCTTACACCCCTCTCGAGTATCCGCAGTATTGAGCCCTCTGGTCTCTTTCTTCTGGTCTTTTCCACCCTCACTACTACCCGATCTCCATGGACAGCACCCTTCATGGCACATGCAGGGATGAATATATCAGGCCCTCCTCCATCCTCTGGCCGTACAAAGCCAAAGCCATCGTGGTGCGCAATGAGCCTTCCCCTTACCAGCTTCATCAGGTCAGATACACCATATCTGTTGCCCTTGAGCAGAAACAACCTGCCCCTTTTGACCAGATCAGCCACTATGTCCTTTGCCTCTCTCTTTTCGTGGGCCCTTATGTGAGAGAAGTGCATTATTTCCCGGAGATAGAGGGGGCGGCCTGCATGTCGCATACTGCTCAGGATACGTTCTGAGATAGGGGTCTCTTGGTGAATCTTATCTCTCTGTCTATAAGACATAAAGGGTTATTATCTCCGATATCTCTTTATAGTCTTCCTCAGGGCCTCTACCACATCTTCCTGGTCTCTTTCTTCGAGCAGTGGATAGAGAGGAAGAGAAAAGAGTCGCTCGCTGTTCCACTCTGCATTTGGGAGCATACCTGGCCTGTATCCATATTTTTCTCTATAGAATCTCTGCAGGTGGACTGCCGGAAAGTGGAGGCCTGTGCCGATATTTTCGTCTCTAAGGGCCAAGAGAAATCTGTCACGGTCGATTGTGAGGGCCTCGATCTCGAGGCGCACTATATAGAGGTGCCAGGCATGTCTGTGTGGATACGAAGGAATGCCCAGGGGACGGATCTCGGGGATATCTGCCAGGAGATGGTCATAGTTCCTGGCAAGTTCTGCCCGCCTGCTGTTGAATTTTTCCAACTGTTCAAACTGGTGCAGGCCAATAGCGGCCTCGAGGTCCAGCATATTATATTTAAAGCCTGGCTCTCTTACCTCATACTGTGGGACTCCGCCCCTGGAGTAGCGCTTCCAGGCATCCCTTGAGATGCCGTGAAAACAGAGCCTGCGCATCCTCTTGGCCCTCTCAGGATCACTACACAGGATCATTCCCCCCTCGCCAGTGGTGATATTCTTGATAGGATGAAAGCTGAATACTGCAAGTTCACTGTCTGATCCGATCAGCCGATCCTTATACCAGGTCCCCAGGGCATGGGCCGCATCTTCTATAAGCTTTAGATTCCTTGCCCTACAGACCTCTCTGATTGGATCGAGATCACATGGAGCTCCTGCAAGGTGTACAGGTATAATGGCCCTGGTTCTGGGAGACAGGTGTCTCTCTACCTCTGCTGGATCGATCTCCAGGGTCTCACGATCTACGTCTGCAAAGACTGGTCGTGCACCACAGACCTCTATGTTGTTTACAGTAGATGGCCAGGTGATTGGGCTGGTAATGACCTCATCTCCAGGCGCAAGATCCAGGGTAAGTACTGCTACGTGTAGACCTGCAGTAGCGGAATTCACGGCAATGGCCTCCTGTCCCCCACTCCATCGAGAGAACTCTCTTTCAAATCTGACCACCTTGGGACCTGTAGTCAGCCAACCAGAATGCAGGCTATCTACTACTTCATCGATCTCGGCCTGCCCAATGGTTGGCCTGGAAAATGGTAAAAAAGTATTGCGTACACGGATATTTTTAGACATTATCCACTCCTTGTAATGAGATATACACCCAGACAGATTATCAGTATACCTGCCCAGCGTACTGGCCCCAGGACCTCTCCAAAGAAGAAACGCCCTGCAAGGGCAGTTATAATATAGCCCAGGCTCAAGAGTGGATAGGCATAACTCACATCTACCCTAGAGAGGACCAATAACCATACAATAACGCTCACTACATAACAGAAGATGGCAAAAATCACAAAGGGATTTAAGGCAACCTTTATCCCAATAGGGAGGATATTCTCTATAGAAAATGCAAAATTGCCTATCTGGCGCATGCCCTGTTTGAGGGCCAGTTGGGCGCAGGCATTCAGCATAACTCCTAAGACGATCAGTGGCAGATATCTGTTCACTTTCTTACCTCTAATTAGTAGTGGAGCGGACCACACCTTTCTGACCGGATTTGTCTGTCATCTAGACATATTCCTCAACTGAGTAATAATGCCGTCTCCATATGATGCGTCTGCGGATAGAAGTCCACAAGCGCGCCCTTTTCAATGCAGTAGTCACTGTTGCTGAGCATGAGGCCCACATCTCTTGCAAGAGTCGATGGATTACATGATACATAGAGCAGGTGCCCAGGCATAATCTTCAGGATGGCCCTCCGTACGACTTCTGTGAGCCCAGTGCGTGGAGGATTGACAATCATCAGGTCAGGTGCCTGGAGGTGATCCAGTTTTTTAGAAAAGAAGTCCTCTGCCGAGGCAGCAACTATCTGTATATGATGCATATGATTGAGAGAGAGGTTCCTGGCAGCCCTTGCCGCCATTTCCCTGTCAATTTCCACCAATATGCCCTTCTTGAAACGCTCCCCCACGAGCAGTGAAAAGAGACCAATACCGCCAAATATATCCATAAAGGACTCTCCGCCGACCATATCCCTGGCCCAGAGACCAAATTTCTCCAGGATAAGGCCATTTGCCTGAAAAAAGTCTCTGGCGGAGACAGATATATCCTTGCCTGCCACCCTTACCTCTATACTCTTATGTG
>JALTHG010000050.1 GCA_027004715.1 Deltaproteobacteria bacterium | reverse complement strand
GCCCGTAATCCTGAGGTAGCAGGTAAGCTCACCGTTAATATGTTCATCGGTCTGGCCCTGATCGAGGCCCTGACAATCTATGCCCTGGTTATCGGCCTGATTGTCCTTTATGCCAACCCGTTGGTTGCCAAATTTTTGGCTGTCTTTGGGGCAGCATCATAATACGACAGTCTGGATAAGGGATAGAGATCAAAAAGGGGTCGTGGAGCAATTGATTTCACGGCCCTGTTTTTTTGTTCTGTCTGGCGGGCCTTCAGCCACTATGCTTCCTCCTTGAGGTCCTCCTCCTGGTCCTAGCTCTATTATCCAGTCCGCCAGGGCCAGGACCTCAGGCTGATTCTCAATGATTATAACTGAATGCCCCTGTTCAATGAGTTCGTCCAGAATTGAGAGGAATTTCTCCAGATCGCTTTGATGGAGACCTCGGGACGGCTCATCCATGATGTAGATCGTGGATTCGTGGACCGGTATTGCAAGTTCTCTGGCGAGCTTGAGCCGCTGGGCCTCTCCGCCTGAGAGTGTATGCGCAGGTTGTCCAAGCCTGAGATATCCAAGCCCAATCCTCTCGATTACCTCCAGGGGGTGTCTTATCCTGGGTATCCTGGCAAAGAAATCAGAGGCCTCTTTTATGGTCATATCCAGGACCTCTGCCATGTTCAGCCCCTTATACCTTATCTCAAGGGCCTCTCTGTTGTAACGCATACCCCCACAGAGGTCACAGATAGCCCTGATTGGAGGGAGATATTGCAGGTCCAGGTCTATAAAGCCCTGGCCCTGACACCTTTCACACCTGCCCCCTTTACGCATGAGACTGAAGTAGCTGGCCTTATATCCCCGGCTTCGTGCCTCTGGGGTCCTGGAAAAGAGCTCTCTCAGCGGGGTGAAGACCCCCATATATGTAGCAGGCATGGAATACCGGGCCCTTGTAAGGGGTGCCTGGTCTACAAGGATGACCTTAGGCATATTATGCGATCTTCCCTCCAGGAGCAATTCTGTCTCTCCATTACCTTGGAGTGCATGGTAGAGTTCATCTGTTACCAGGGTGCTCTTCCCTGATCCCGATACCCCGGCCACGCAGACCAGGCAGCCGAGGGGAAATGCCACAGTAATGTCTCTGAGGTTATTTTTCTTTGCATGGCATAAGACTATTCTTTCACGAGATTTCATTATCTTTCTGTATCTCTTGAGGCGCCTCTTTCCCTGGAGATATGGGCCAGTAATGCTGTTTTGGTCTCTTGCCAGGTCTTCAGGCGTGCCGGAAAAGACCAGATATCCTCCTGCATTTCCTGCACCAGGGCCCAGCTCAATTACATAATCTGCCCTTCTTATGATGCTGAGATTGTGTTCTACCAGGATGACCGTATTGCCCTGGTCCCTCAGATGGCAGAGGTTCTGCCACAGGGCCTCCTGCTCGCTTGGGTGCAGACCTGCTGTGGGTTCATCCATTATATAGAGTATCCCTGTCAGGTCCTGTCCGATCTGGGCCCCCAGGCGCAGCCTCTGGACCTCTCCGCCTGATAGGGAGGCAGCAGGTTGGTCAAGACAGAGATAGCCAAGGCCCATCTCCTCCATGGGCCTGAGTCGGGACAGGATGGCCTCAACAATCCGGGCCCCGGCATGTATATTTTTGAGACCACGAGATTCCCATTTGGACAGGGATCTCAGCCATGAATATACCCTGTCTATGGACCATGTCATGAGATCAGGGAGGGTCTCATTTTCTATACGGACGCTGCGGGAAAAGGGGCTTAATCCAGTCCCTCTACAGTCTATACAGGTCCTGCCCCTCTTGTCTTTACCAGTCCCTCTGCAGGAGGTGCACATCCCTTCTGGATGTCTGCAAGAGAAGAGCTTGAGACAAATAGGGGGAAAGGAGGTCCCACAACTGGGACAGACCAGGTCTTCACTGAATGAGAGTATCTCAGGCCCTTCCGCCTTTCGACTACGGGTCTCTACTGACACACACCCATTACCATAATTCAGGGCAAGGCCAAGGGAATCTGCAAGGCGGGAAGAGATACCTGGTTTCACTATCAGGCGATCTACCACCAGTTCCAGGGACCGTGGCCGTCCCTCTATTTTTATAGGTGCATCCAGAGTGAACGGTCTCCCATCTATCCTGACCCGAAGAAAGCCCTCCTTTTTTAGATTGCCAAGTATCTGGTCTAAGGCCATCTGATCCAGCCTTTGGCTCAGGGGTGCCATCAGGGTCAGTCTTGTACCTTGAGGTAGTGCCAGGATTGTTTCGCACATCTGATCTACACTGAGGGCCTTGATTTCTGTCTGACACTTTGGGCAATATGCCTGTCCACACGTGGCAAAAAGCAGGCGCAGCAGGTCTGCTATGCCTGTAAGTGTGGCTACCTTGGACCTGGGACTGTGTATGACAGATCGTTGTTCAAGGGCTATAGGTGGTGGAAGGCCCTTTATTGCATCCACCTGTGGTCTATCCCACAGGTGGACAACACGCCTTACTGCCATCCCCAGGGAATCAAGATAGCGATGCTGCCCCTCGGCAAAGAGTACATCCATGGCCAACGTAGACTTTCCAGATCCTGAGGGGCCTGTAAGGACAGTGATTTTTCCCAGGGGTATAGAGAGGTCGAGTCCCTTCAGGTTGTGTTGGTGGACATTTAAGATATCTATTGTTAGATTTGACATCTCTTATAAATTATCTAATATATGGGTCTATTGCAAAATAGGGATGTCTGTTGATGAGCAGGGTGGACCTTGGAAGCGGAAAGGGCACTGGTGGCCCTCCCGGACTTCAAATCCGGTGCATCGGGTGAGGAGCTCGATGGGTGGGTTCGATTCCCATGCGCTTCCGCCAGTGATTTCCAGGTAACGCAATTGTAACTCTCCATACCCCGGCAGCAGTGTGGTGTGGAGACGTGGACAGTCTGGACGCTTGCCTATCTACATATCGTGCCCCCGCCAAGCACCCGATCGTTTTGATAAAAGACTGCAAACTGGCCAGGTGTTATGGCCCTTTGGGCTGAGAAAAAATGGACGAGGACCTTGCCAGATTCCAGGATCTTGAGTTCTGCAAGGCCCCCTGGGTGACGGTGACGTATCTGTACATTACATAATCTTACTCTATCTGGAGAGACGAGCCAGTTTACGTGGTCTACAATGAGTTCTTTTGCCCAGAGGTCCTGCTCTTTGCCGATTACTAGACGGTTATTTTCTATATCCAGGTCAATTACATAATAGGGGGTCCTGTCTGGAATGCCCAGTCTCTTTCTCTGGCCTATGGTATAGGCATATAGTCCTGTATGTCTCCCGAGCACCTCTCCCTTTTTGGTGATGATCTCACCTGGTAGGTATTTATAGGGGCTGTTTTCTTCTAAAAAGGCCCTATAGTCACCACGAAGAAAACAGACCTCTTGACTTTCTTGTGATACAAGGGGAAAGAGGCCTAGTTCAGCGACCCGCCTTTTTACCTCTTCTTTACTGCGCTCTCCGAGCGGGAACAATAGCCTGGGAATGGCCTCGGCTGGTAGCTGATGCAGAAAGTATGACTGGTCCTTTTTTAGATCTCTTGCCCTGAAGAGGCCTGTCTGGCCGTTCTCAAGCACCTCAGTCCTGGCATAGTGACCTGTGCTCAGGCGGTCAAGACCAAGAGAGTCTGCCAGGGATAGACCAGAAGCTATCTTTATTTTGTAGTTGCAGACCACACAGGGATTTGGAGTAAGGCCCATGTTATAGGATTCCACAAAATATGAGATGACCTCATCTTTAAAGGCCTTTGCCCTGTCTATGCAGTGTAATTTGATCCCCAGGTGCCTTGCCACCCTCTTTGCCGTAAGGAGCCCTGTGTTTGACAGGCCTTCAGGAAATACATCCAGGAAGAAGGCCTCAATATGCCACCCTGCCTGAAGGAGTTCAAATGCCACTAGAGTACTGTCTATACCTCCACTCAAGGCCACTAAGGCAGACCTTTTCTTAGACCTGTTGTCCCCCCTCATTAGACCAGGACTTTGTCTGTACTGAACTGGATCTCCATGGCCCTTACAGGACAGATGGCCATACATAGTTCGCAGCCACTGCACCTGTTGGGATCAAAGATTACTTCCATAGTCTCTCGATTCATGTGGAGTGCATGGGTGGGGCAGATGCCAGTACAGACCCCACACTGGATACAGATATCATTGTTGCGGCGGATTTCTTGTTCTACAGGCTTGACCCTTACTCCCTGTGCCTTTAGATAACGGAGTCCCTCATTTACCTGGTTCTTGTGGCCTGACAGCTCAAGTACCATGAGGCCTTCTCGGCCAGGAAGTATCTTTGCCTTGAGTATATTAAAGCACAGATCGAGTCTGCGACTGAGGGTACAAATTAGTGGTTTATCTGTGATTTCCGCTGGGAAGCGGAGGACAAGCATCTTTTTGTACATATCAGTTACTCCTTATAGATCCTTGGGCCTAAAGCCATTTTATACAAAGAATTAAAATAATTCCTTGCAAAAGATAAGCAAGTAGTTACAATACTATGATTTAATTGATTAATTGTAACCGTTCACACCCCTCCTGTTGAACCGTCTCCGGCCAGCAGTAGCCTTTTGAAGGGTTTCAATGCGGATTAACGGGCAAAGTGTCTGATCTTGTGCATCAATCTGTGCTCCTGAGACCCTGAAAGGGGCTACTGACCGTGAACAGTTACGATTAATTAATGCTCTGCTTACATAATACCAATCTTTAGAAGAATATCATGGCAAAGAAGAGAAAAAATAAGATAGGTCGTAACGATCCCTGCCCATGTGGGAGTGGACTTAAATATAAAAATTGCTGCCTACATAAGAAGGGAGGAATTGATCTCAAGGACCTCTATTTCCGCAAATATAGGATTCGACTCAAAGAAAAGGCAGATATCGAAGGTATCAGAAGGGCCGGACGACTGGTTGTGGATACCCTTCATCTCGTAGAGAGGGAGATCAGGCCTGGAATAACTACAGACTACATCAATACCCTGGTACATGAGTTTACAGTCAAAAATCATGCCATCCCTGCACCCCTGAACTATAGGGGCTTTCCAAAGAGTGTCTGCGTCTCTGTAAATGAGGTCGTCTGCCATGGGATCCCCAGCGAACAGGTCTTGAGAGATGGAGATATTGTAAATGTAGACATCACCTCTATCCTAAATGGATATTATGCCGATGCCAATCAGACCTTTTTTGTGGGTACACCCGGTCCTGATGCCCGGAAGATTGTCAATGTGGCCCGTGGGAGCCTTAAAGAGGGTATGTCAATGATATATCCTGGAAATACTTTAGGAGATATAGGATGGGCCATACAGAGATATGCTGAAGGCAAGGGGTGCTCAGTAGTCAGGGAGTTTGTTGGTCATGGTGTTGGCTTTGAATTCCACGAGCCTCCGGAGGTACGGCACTATGGACGAAAAGGAGAAGGTATCCCATTGGTTCCAGGTATGGTATTCACTATTGAACCCATGATAAATCTTGGAGGAAAGGAGGTCTCAATTTTGGAAGATAGATGGACAGTGGTGACCAGAGATGGATCACTATCTGCCCAGTTTGAGCAGACCTTTGTGGTGACAGAAGAGGGGGGTGAGAGCCTTACGCCTTTTGATTTATAGAGGCGATCTCCTGCCCGGTTTCTGGAATCAGGTAGCTCCTCAACAGACATTCACCTCGTCTGGCGATCTAAGGGGTTCAACAGTAGGGATGTGAGTGGTTACATGTGGAGAGTCACCCTCAATAACTCAGGCAGACCGCTTGATAGCTGCGAGCTCATAGAGGTCTGCACCAGTTATGTCATTGACAACAATGGCAGGAAAGTCTTTGACTTCCATGCGGTATAGGGCCTCAGGGCCCAGGTCCGGAAATGCAATGAGTTCACAGGACTCTATACGGCTTGCCAGGTAGGCCCCAGCACCCCCTATAGTGGCAAGATATATGGCCTTATGTCTATTTAGTGCCGTCTTTACTGGATTAGAGCGTCTACCTTTTCCCATTGTGGCAATTATACCTTCATCCAGCATGCGTGGCGTATATGCGTCCATCCTGTAGCTGGTAGTGGGACCTGCAGATCCAATAGGCCTACCTGGTGGGGCAGGAGAAGGCCCCACATAGTATATGAGTTGGCCCTTGAGGTCTATGGGTAGGGCCTTATCCCTGTCCAGGAGTTCAAGCAGACGACGGTGAGTCTGGTCCCTGGCAGCATATAGGACGCCACTGAGCAATATCCAGTCACCGGCCCGAAGTGCTGCTATGGCCCCTTTTGAGAATGGGAGGTCTATAGGTATGGCCTTATCTCTAAAGGGTGAGAGAGAGGGACCAATGGAGTCTGAAGATATGGCCTCATCTGTATACGTTCCACCTGGCCACTGTGCAGTGCAGTGCCTGGCCGCATGACACTGGAAATTTATTGCCACTGGGAGGCTTGCTATATGGCAGGGACATGCCTCAATGGCCACACCAAGGGAGGTGACAGTCCCACCAAGGCCCAGAGGACCAATCCCAAGGCCATTTAATAGGTTGAGGATACGGTCCTCGAGAGCTGCCAGGTCTTCTCTGGGATTTCTTGAGCCTATAGGCCTCAAAAGGGCCTTTTTGGCAAGCAGGGCTGCCCTGTCCATGGTTCCACCAATACCTATGCCAATTATGCCAGGGGGACAGGGATTTGGACCGGCCTTTATTACTTGATTCACTACTGTCTCTACAATACCATCCTCTCCTGCTGATGGGGAGAGCATAGATATAGTACCCATGTTCTCGCTTCCACAGCCCTTGGGGAGTACAGTTATCTCCAGGCCATCTCCAGATACTGGCTCGAGGTGGACTAGTGCAGGTGTATTGTCTCCTGTATTTCTGCGGGTAATAGGGTCACACACAGAGCATCTCAGATAGCCCTCCCTAGTACCCTGGGCGATCCCCTTATTTATGGCCTTTATCAAGTCGCCCTTGATTTCTAGCCCTTGACCCAACTTTACAAATACCACGTCAATGCCAGTATCCTGGCATATTGGCAGACCGGTCTTCCTGGCAAGCCTGGCATTTTCTGCCAATATATCCAGTACTAGCCTGCCGTTTCGCGACTCCTCTCTTTCCCTTGCAGCAGTGAGGGCTGCCTCTACATCTGGGGGCAATTCTCGGTTTGCCTTCTTGACTAAACTGCTGACTATTGAAGAAATTTCCTGTTCAGTTATACTGGCCATCTCGATTCCTATCACAGTCTTGCTCGTCTATTACATTCCCTGTCCATTAATCCGCACTGAAGCCCTTCGATCAACAGGAGGTGTGAACAGTTACATCCTGGCCATCTTTAAGGCCTTATCTACTACTTCCATTGGATCGTGTCCAATTACCCGAATAATAGGCTCTTTTCCCATGTCTCCCATATCATATATGATGTCTGGTACTGTACCTGCCTCTTCAATGGCCCTCTTTACGCCCCATATCAGAGTAGAGCCTTCCCTGTTTTTTACCTCTTCAGGTTCATCCTTTCTGGAGAATCTGGCCACTGAATAGCCAAGCCCTTCCGCCTGTTCCAGATATGCAGGGTCATATCGGATATTCATTGCAGACCTGTAGGTCCGATTAGAGGCCATTACTGTCAGTATTGTCCTTGCAACGTGGCTTGAGGCCCCATAGACAGGGTCTCCTATTCTGGCCACGCCTCTTCCTAGGGCCACTATCCTGCCTGGAAAGGCAGCTATATCCTCAATAGAGCCTGGCCAGGGCAGGGCATATCCGAGGTTTATCTGGACCTCAGGGACTAGAGCCTGACATGGTAGAGACGATAGACGTTCCCATGCCATTTTAAGTGCCTCAATTACAGGATAGCGAGCCAGCATATTTTCGAGCACGCTCAGGGGGTTGGTAGGCCCTATACCCCTGCCGATAGGCAATGCCCCTCTTATTGCCTGTAGCACAAATTCTCTTGCCTTCCTGGCTGCATCAACGAGCCCAAGCCCTTGGGCGAGAAAGACCGTGAGGGCAGCAGAAAAGGTGCAACCAGTGCCATGTGTGTGAGGTGTATGGATATAGGGTCCAGGGAGATCCAGTATCCCTCCTTCATATACCAGGACATCTGTTAACTCTTTATGGCTATAGAGGTGCCCTCCCTTAAGGATGACAGAGGGCCTCTTGGCGAGCTGAGATAGATCTCTTGCTGCCTGTCTCATGTCTTCCAAGGTCTCTATAGGCCGTTTTAACAGGACTTCTGCCTCTGGGATATTTGGCGTAAATACATCTGCCAGGGGAAGGAGCCTGGTCTTGAGTAGATCTACTGCATCCCTTGTCAGGAGCCGGTAACCACTCTGAGATACCATAATGGGGTCAACTACCAGTATGGTGTCCCTGCCATAATGGGCCATGGTCTCAGCAACGGTCTCTACGATAGGGGCATTGGCCAGCATTCCAGTCTTGGTCGCAAGGGGTCTGATATCCTCAAGTATGGCAGCGAGCTGTTCTCTAACAAGAGAGGGATTGATAGGTTCTACCCTATGGACTCCAAGGGTATCTTGAACAGTCACTGCAGTTATCACCCCTGACCCATAGGCCCTGAGGACCGCAAAGACCTTCAGGTCCTGTTGGAGGCCAGCACCACCACTTGGGTCAGAGCCGGCGATGGTGAGCACATGAGGGAATTCTTGTCCTGGTAAGGACTCCATAGGGCAGGTCCCTAAAGGGTCTTATTGTCTTTTTTCTGCCTTCTTCGTATTGCCTTCATTGCCCTCTGATATGCCTTAATAGCACAGTAGTCTCCACACATAGTACAGGTAGGACCGTGATATGCCCCTCCCTCATCACGATAGAGACGTGCCTTTTCTGGATCTATCGAGAGATCTATCTGGGTCTTCCAGTCAAGGTGTCTTCTGGCCTCGGCCATCTTGAGGTCTTTTTCCATGGCACCTGGTACACCTTTCACGATATCTGCCACATGGGCAGCTATCCGGGTAGCTATGACCCCCTCTTTTACGTCTTCTATAGAGGGCAGTCTTAGGTGCTCGGCAGGGGTCACATAGCATAGGAAATCTGCCCCAGATGCCGCAGCAATGGCACCACCAATGGCACTGCTGATATGGTCATATCCAGAGGCAATGTCAGTGGGTAGAGGACCAAGTACATAGAAAGGTGCCCCATGACATAGGCTCTTTTCCAGAGATATATTTGTCGCTATCTGGTCCATAGGTATGTGGCCTGGTCCTTCAACTATTACCTGTACTCCTGCGTCCCATGCCCTCAGGGTGAGTTCACCCAGGACTATCAGTTCGTGAATCTGGGCACTGTCTGTCGCATCTGCCAGACATCCAGGCCTCAGACCATCACCAAGACTCAGGGTGATTTCATGTTCTCTTGCTATCGATAGGAGGTCGTCAAAGTGCTCAAAGAGGGGATTCTCTCTATTATTGTACATCATCCACTCCAGGATAAAGGAGCCACCTCTGCTTACCACACCCATCAGGCGTTCCCTTGTCTGGAAATGTTCAGCAGTCTCTAGTGTCACCCCACAGTGGAGTGTCATAAAGTCTACTCCCTCTATGGCCTGCTCTTCAATGACCTTAAAGAGGTCGTCTATAGCCATCTCGTAGACTGGGCGTTTCTTTTGCTCTACTGTCTCGACAACGGCCTGATAGATAGGGACTGTACCAAGGGGCACTGGACAGGCCTGCCTGATGGCCTGACGGATCTCCTTTATAGGACCCCCTGTAGAGAGGTCCATTATCGCATGGGCCCCTGCTGCCAGGGCTACCTTTAGCTTTTTCAGTTCGCCTTCAATCTCAGGGTGATCCTTTGAGGTGCCCAGATTCGCATTTACCTTGGTCGAGAGACCTTTCCCCACTGCCATTGGACGCGAGAGTTCCACATGTCTGTTGTGGGGCATTGCGATCTGCCCGGTCCCTATAGCCTGAGCAAAGGTCTCTGGATCCAGACCTTCATCCAAGGCACAGCGTTCTATAATAGGTGATATTATGCCCTGTTTTGCTTCATCTTTGATTGTCATGTCAGAACTCTAATGGTGTTTGAATAGATTTTCAACTCAATTCTGAGACCCTAATGTACCTTAAAGTGTATTTGTCTACATCTCCGGTTGCCCATTAATCCGCACTGAAACCCTTCAAGAGGCCACCAGTAGGGGATGTAAACGGTTACTATATAAAGTTGCCTCAAAGCTCAAAGCAAATGAGCCAAGAAATCATATATTTAATCTCTTGCTTTGAGCCTTGAACTATCTTTCCAGTAAAACTCCAATATCAAGAAAAATCTATAATATAAACTGATAAATGAAAAATGCCAAATATTTTTTATATGCCTGGATATTTCATATAAGCGCAGGTGAATTTTGTGATGCAGCATAGGAGGTCCTTAACTAACCACGTCCCTCATGTCCTGTAGAAAAGAATGTGCTTAGATGGGGTTATAAAATTCCACACAAAACGTCGAAGAACCCTTTTAAATGACTATCAGCCCTTGAAGATAGAATTTGGCCTGGAATTCTGGAGGCCTCTTCCCATCTGGTGGCAGGGCCACTAAGGTTGTGTTACGATTGTAATGAGAAGGCAATTATGGCCGTCA
>JALTHG010000049.1 GCA_027004715.1 Deltaproteobacteria bacterium | reverse complement strand
GATAGAGGAGAGAGAAAAGGCAGCATCAGAGACCTCTGAGCTAAAGAGGCGCTTAAAAGAGGCAGAAGAGGCAGTCAGTCAGAGGGATGTACAGATAGGGTCTCTTACTAAGGAGATAGCAGAGGCAAAGGCCAGAGGGGCCATAGCTGGACCAATAGAAGAGATAGAGCCAGTCAGTTCAGCCTCGATACGTGGGCAGAAGGCCCTGGATTCCCTCCAGATAGGCCTCAATGCCCTATGTAGGGGTCTGGGTCTCAATGAAGACCAGCTTGAAGGCCTCAGACGCCTCTTTGAGGCAGAATTCCTCTTGCGTGTAGAGACTGGTACTGCACAGGCCGTTACCATCCCTGCTGTAGGGCCTCCTGAGGAAATCACTGTTCCAAAAAAAGAGATAGAAAAGGGGGAGACAGAGGCAAGGCCCAGGCACAAAGAGGTAATAAACCTGGTGGCCCAGGGGAATATCCTTCTCCACAAGGAAGATGTCTCTGGGGCAGTCAAGGCCTTTGAAGAGGCCCTGGCGATTGACCCAGAGGACCTGAAGGCACAGGAAGGCCTCAAGAAGGCAAAAGAGGCCATGGCTGCCATATCGCCAAAGGCCGCGCCTTCGGTCATGCCAGAGGGAGTGCCTCCATGCCCTGAGGGACTGGCCCCTGAAGAGTGGGTGAGAAAATGGATAATACGCCTGGTTGCTAAGGGCAATCTCGCAGTCTACAGGGGCGATCTGGAAGAGGCCTCAAGGCTGTTTAGGGATGCCCTGAGACTGGACCCAGAAAACAAAAAGGCAGAGGCAGGCCTTTTGAGGGCCAGACAAGGACCAAGACCAAAAGAGACTACAATACCTCCAGTTGAGCCAGGGCCTAAGGCAGAGGTCAAGGCCCCAACTCCTCCAGAAGAGAGAGTCCTTGTCCTTGAATTGGCCAAAGAGACCAGGTCTCTTATTGAGAGGGCAGGGTCTGTACCAGAAGACCAGTTTATAGAGCCCTGTACAGGTGCCATCAGGGAGGTAAAATTCGGTGAAGGAAAACAGGCCCTGACAGTCGGTGGGGAGGCCGCCCTGCCATTTCACCTCTTTGAAGGAGATATGGGCCATGCGCCACAGGTGGCCTTTGAGGTCCTGGATTCCGAGCCTGAGGGCTGGCCAGATGTCTTGAGTAGCTATTACTCTGATGTATTCTCTGATCCAGTTGCATGGGCCAAAAAGTGTATAGAGGAATATGGTGCAAAGGCCATCTGTCTCTCTCTGGTAAGCAGCGATCCAAATGGGATGAATCGTCCATCAGATGAAGTGGCCAAGATAGCCCAATCGGTCATAGAGGAGATAGACGTGCCTGTAATCCTCTGGGGCTGTGGAAATGCCGAGAAAGACACTGAGACACTGAGAGAGGTGACCAACCTTGTAGGTGACATAGGTAATCGCAAGGTGTGCCTGGGACCCTTGACCGATGCGAATTATCGTGCATTAGGGGCCACGGCCATGGCCTTTCAACTCCCAGTAGTGGCATCTACTCCTATTGATGTGAACCTTGCCAAGCAGTTAAATATATTATTAGAAGACCTTGGAGTATCCCTGGACCAGGTCGTGATGGACCCCTCTATAGGGGCAGTGGGTTATGGCATCGAGTATGCCTGTTCAGTCATAGAGCGTATCAGGCTCGCTGCCCTGACTCAACAGGACGAAAAGCTTCAGGTACCCTTTGTATGCAATCTGGGAAGGGAGGTCTGGAAGGCCAAGGAATGCCACCTTCCAAGTGATGTCCTCATGGGAGACCAGGAACGTAGAGGCGTCCTCATGGAGGCAATAACTGCCTCCATCCTGATGTTTGCCGGCGGTGAGCTCATGATAATGAGGCACCCAAAGGCAGTCGCCCTGATAGAGGCATTGATTCAGGCAATGATGGGATAGATATAGTCATTGGTTATATTTAGAGATAGGACTTTAAGGGGATTGCAATGTCAAAGATTATCTGTTCTGCAGCGATTCGAGGGGCACACAAGATAGTGGACATGGCCGAAGAGAAGTATGAAGAGGTCCTCAAGAGACATGGGCCTGAGCATGAGGTAGCCTTTCCCAATACGGCCTATTACCTGCCAGTGATCTACAGCATCCTTGGGGCCAAGATAAAACAACTGGGCGACATGAAGGAGATCTTCCAGGAGTGTCGCAGGCTCCTGCCACCTCTGGTAGATGAGCAGCGATGGCTGCCATACCTGGCACCTGCCCTGGACGCAGGCATGGCCACCATATTTGCCGAGGAGATGTATGAGGCCATCCACTATTATATAGATAACCCAGGGTTTTATACAGAGACCGAGGACCCTGTCGATGATCGCATATGGCTTGGGGCAGCAGATGACGTGATCTTCCGTAAGCGTGGTGTGGAGTTCGTTGATGGCACTGCGCCTGGCTTTGCCGCCATACTCGGTGCCCCTCCAGACTCAGAGATCGCAGTCAAGATAGCCACAGAGCTACAGGAAAAGAATCTCTATATCTTTATGCACGACCAGACCAATGGGATAACCCTGCCAGATCTCCTGCTAAGGCAAAATGTCCAGATTGGCTGGTCTACCCGGCTCGTGCCCTTTGGCCCCACATATACCTCTGCCGTGTTTGCCCTGGGCTTTGCCTGCCGTGTCGCCCTTGCCTTTGGAGGCGTAAGGCCTGGCGACTTCAAGGCAAATCTCATCTACAATAAGGACCGGATCTTTGCCTTTGTCATTGCCTTTGGCCCGGTCTCTGATGAGTGGTATGCCAATGCCGCAGGTGCCATAAACTGGGGTTTCCCAACCATATCAGACTGGGATATACCAGAGGTGCTGCCGACTGGCATCTGTACCTACGAGCATGTGGTCAGTAAGGTCCCATATGACAAGATCGTACAGAGGGCCATAGAAGTAAGGGGACTCAAGGTCACTGTCTCCAAGATCGACATACCCACGGCGTATGGTCCTGCCTTCGAGGGTGAGCGTGTAAGAAAAGATGACCTCTATCTGGAATGTGGTGGTGGAAGGACCCTTGCAGTAGAGCTCCTGGTCTCCAGGGATATGGAAGAGGTAGAAGATGGGCTCATTACTGTAGAGGGGCCTGAGATGACTGATGTGGAAGAGGGGACCAGACTCCCACTTGCCATACTGGTCGAGGTGGCAGGCCGACAGATGCAGTCTGACTTTGAGCCCATCCTTGAGCGACAGTTTCATCACCTGACTAACTATGCCCAGGGGGTCATGCACATTGGGCAGCGAAACATAATGTGGCTGAGGGTCAGTAAGGCGGCCATAGAAAAGGGATTCAAGTTTGAGCATATTGGTCGTATCCTCTACGGAAAACTCCACCAGGACTTTGGTGCCATTGTGGACAAGATCCAGGTGAAAATATATACAGAAGAGGCCAAAGTAAAGGAGATCATTGAGATAGCAAAGGACATCTACCGTGCCAGAGACGACCGCCTGGGCTCCATGACAGACGAGAGCGAAGACACCTTCTATTCGTGTACACTCTGCCAGTCCTTTGCCCCGAGCCATGTGTGCATAATTACCCCTGAGCGTGTGGGTATGTGTGGTGCATATAACTGGCTGGATGCTAAGGCCTCCTATGAAATCAATCCCACAGGCCCAAATCAGCCTGTACCCAAGGGAGATCTCATCGATGCCAGGCTCGGTCAGTGGACAGGCATAAACGAATTTGTCAAGAAGGCATCCAGAGGAAATGTAGAGCGGGTCAGCCTATACAGCCTGATGGTAGACCCAATGACTGCCTGTGGCTGCTTTGAGTGCGTTGCCACTGTACTCCCTACCTGTAATGGGATAATGATTGTAAACAGGGATTACCTGGGGATGACACCCAGCGGGATGAAGTTCAGCACCACGGCCGGCATGGTTGGTGGAGGGCAGGTCACCCCTGGCTTTCTTGGTATCTCAAAACACTTTATCTGCAGCCAGAAATTTATGCGGGCAGAGGGTGGGCTCAGGCGTGTGGTATGGATGCCCAAGATACTCAAGGAGGAACTCAGGGACCGGCTCCAGAAGAGGGCTGAAGAAGAGGGTATACCCAATCTTATCGAGATGATAGCAGATGATGAAGTAGGTGTCACAGAGGAAGAGGTGCTCCGCTTTTTGCAGGAAAAGGGGCATCCTGCCCTGAGCATGGAGAGCATAGTCTAGTTAGAAAGGGATGATTTATGGGATTTACAGGTATAGAGATCCTGAAGATGCTCCCAAAGACAAACTGTGGGGAGTGTGGTGTCTCTACCTGCCTGGCCTTTGCCATGAAGGTAGCAGCCGGTCAGGCAGAGATAGGGGCATGTCCATATGTCTCTGATGAAGTCAAGGAAAAGGTGGGAGAGGCCTCAGCCCCACCTATCAGGACCATCAAGATCGGCAGAGAAGACAATGCCCTTGTGATAGGGGGGGAGACCTGTCTCTATCGCCATGAAAAGAGGTTTGAACACCCGACTGGTATAGCAGTCTTGATCAAGACCGACATGGGAGACGAGGATATCGCAGGGCGTCTAAAACGTTTCAATGAGCTACGCTACAATCGTGTGGGCCTGGAGCTCAAGGCAGACACAATAGCCATAGAGGACACAGGTGGAGACGAAGGGGCATTTATTTCCCTGTTAGAGCGGGCCCAAAGAGAGTGTCCAGATGCCAGCTTTATCCTTATGAGCAGAGAGAGCCACTGCCTTGCAGCCGGTGTCAGGGCCTGCGGAGATAATATTCCCCTGCTCTATTCTGCGACCAGAGAAAATTCAGAGACCATGGCAAGACTGGCCAGGGATACTGGTTGCCCATTGGCCTTGAGAGGAGATACCCTGGGAGATGCCGCAGAGCTTTCAGGCCAACTACAGGGAATGGGGCTTAAGGACCTCGTCCTGGATACAGGTGCCAGGACTATAAGGGCCGCATTTGAAGACCATGTGGCCATACGCAGGGCATCTATAAGACACAAGTATAAGCCATTGGGTTACCCTACGATCTCTTTTCCATGTGAGATGACCAAAGACCCTATGCTGGAGGCAATGGTCTCATCTGTGCTCCTGGCCAAATATGCCGGCATCATAGTCCTCTCAGACCTGCAGGGCGATGTCCTGTTCCCGCTCTTGCTTGAGCGACTGAATATCTTCACTGATCCACAAAGGCCAATGGTGGTTGAGGAAGACATCTATCCAATAAACGGGCCAGACGAGAATTCCCCTGTACTCATTACATGTAATTTCTCTCTGACCTACTTTATTGTGTCCGGAGAAATAGAAGGCAGTAAGGTGCCATCCTGGTTGCTCATCAAGGACACAGAGGGCCTTTCAGTGCTTACTGCATGGGCTGCAGGGAAATTTAGTGCAGACCTCATAGCTATGTTTGTCAAAAAGTCTAATATAGCGGACAGGATCAGTCACAGGAACCTCATTATACCTGGGTATCTGGCCTCTATAAAAGGTGAGCTAGAGGAAGAGCTGCCTGACTGGAAGGTGCAGGTAGGTCCCAGAGAGGCAAGTCATATACCTCCATTTCTGAGGGAGTGGCAACCGGGTTGATAGGTCTTTTAGATCAAAGAGAGGTAAGGGCAAAGATGTATGTCCAGTGTATAGCAGAAAGTATAAATATCATGGGTAGCAGGACAGGAAAGGCCATGAAGGCACGTGATCCTGAGCCAATCCAGTTGATGGCCAATGAAGAGGTGGCAAACGGGGCAGATTTCCTGGACCTCAACATCGGTCCTGCCAGAAAGGACGGGGCCGAGCTGATGCCATGGATAGTCCAACTTGCAGAAGAGACTACTGACTGTCCTCTCTCTCTGGATACTACCAATGCCGATGCCCTGATCGCTGGCATAAAGGCAGCTAAAGAGCCACAGAATCACGTCATGAACTCCATTTCACTCCAGCCAGAGCGGATGAAAAAGCTCATACCTGTAGCTGCAGAGATGGGCTGCAGGGTGGTAGGCCTGCTCTGGGGTGTGGAGGGTATGCCCAGGGACTCCAACGAGAGGGCAGCCATGGCAGTAGAACTCTCTACGGCGATGAATGAGGCAGGGATACCAAATGAAAAGATCCTGTTAGACCCTATTGTTACACCAATAACCCTGGGGTCAGACCAGGTGATGAGTGCCCTGGAGTTTATGGGTATGTTGTCAGAGATCGCCCCAGGGATAAAGTCTGTAATAGGCCTGTCAAACATCTCAAATGGTGTCTCTGCTGAGAAGCGGCCATATCTCAATCGGGGTATGCTGGCCATGTATATAAAATATGGCCTGTGGTCGGCTATTGTCGATGTATACGATCAGGAGCTGGTAGAACTGGCCCATGGGGAGAGGCCAGAATTAGTAAAGCTGGTAGGGGATATAATGGATGGAAATGAGCCTGATCCTGCCACCCTTTCTCCAAAGGAACTCGAGTATTACAAGACCACCAGGGTCTTGATGGGTAAGACCATATTTTCTGAGTCCTGGCTAGAACTGTAGAAAGACCTGCCATGACTTATTGAAGACTCACTATATAAAAAGGAGCAGACTTGGAATGACTAAAGGGATAACTGTTACTGAGTTTATCTTATCCAGACAGAGGGAACGGCCAGAGGCAACAGGTGCCTTTACATCGATATTGTCAGAGCTGACAGTAGCTGCCAAGATCATTGCCAAAAAAGTAGATAAGGCAAATCTGTCTGATAACTTTGATGGCATTGAGCCAGAGGGTGTAGGCGAGGTATATGTGCAGAAACTGCGTGAATACGCCAACTCAACAGTCATAAACCGACTCAGTCATGTAGGATATCTGGCCTGCATGGTCTCAAAGATGAATACTGACTTGATACCTATCCCAGAGGAATACCCAAAGGGGAGATATATACTGATCTTTGATCCCCTGGGAAGCATTACCAACATCGATGTACCCGTTTCGGTCGGTACGGTCTTTTCGATCCTCAGGAAAAAGGGGCCTAGAGAATTTGGCCTGATGGCAGATGTCCTGCAGCCCGGTTATGAACAGGTCGCAGCAGGGTATTTTATCTATGGGTCGAGTAAGATCATGGTCTATACAACTGGAGACGGTGTACACGGTTTCACATTACAGCCAAGTATCGGAGAGTTTCTCCTGTCCCATGAAGATATCTCCATACCAAAAAAGGGAAAGACCTATAGTGTCAATGAAGGTAACTACTACTTCTGGGATGAGAAGGTACAGAACGTAGTTGAGTATTTTAAGACGCCGGATATAAAGACAGGACGTCCCTATGGAGCGCGTTATACTGGTTCCTTTGTCACAGATTTCCATCGAAATCTCCTAAAAGGCGGAATCTACATGTATCCAGCAGACTCAAAAGACCCATCAAAGCCACATGGGAAGCTGATGCTCCTGTGTGAAGTCAATCCCCTGGCCTTTATAGTAGAACAGGCAGGCGGTTATGCAAGCACTGGGACTGAACATATACTCGATATCCAGCCTGAGCACCTCCATCAGAGGATACCAGTATTCATTGGCAGCATAGAAGATGTACGTATGGCTGAGAGGATTTTACAGGGTAGACTTTAGCCCATTTGACTTAAGAGATCTGCAGGATTGTATTTTTCAACAAGAGAGACCAACTTATTTAAGGGGTCTGATCTGATGGATAATCACAAATTGAACAAGATTCTTTTAGTCTTTGAGGGGAAAAAGGGGAGTCTGATCTCTATCCTCCAGAGGGTCCAGGAAGAGTTCGGCTATCTGCCTGAGGAGGCATTGAGCTCTATTGCAGATTTTTTGAGCCTGCCACCAAGCCAGGTATTCAGTGTAGCCACCTTTTATAAACACTTTTTTCTGTCTCGCAGGGGTGATCATATCATATCTATATGTCAGGGGACTGCCTGCCACGTCTGTGGTGCCCGAGACCTCCTGGCTGTAGCAGAAAAGATACTTGGGATCAAGACAGGCCAGACCACCCCTGATTATAAATACAGTCTTGAGCGAGTAGGTTGTCTAGGCTCTTGTGCCCTGGCACCGGCAGTCCTTATAGATGATGAAGTCTATTCGAAGATGACACCAGACAGACTCAAGGAGCTCCTGACAGGTGACCTGGACAAGATAAAGGCCCAAAAGACACCAAGGACATAGAATGGGAAGACCTATCTTGAAACAGCCAGAGAGAGACCACAAAATAGATAGCCACGATGCACTCCAGGGTCTCAGGGAGGCCTTGATTGCAGCTGGAGAGACGACAAGAAAAGAGGTCAGGGTCTGCTGTGGAAGCAGTTGTATATCCAGTGGTGCTGACTCTGTCAGGGAGGCCTTTATTGACCAGATCAAAGAGCTGGAGCTCGAAGAAGACATAGGGGTCAAAAGGGTAGGCTGTCATGGCTTTTGTGAGGGAGGTCCCAATGTCGTTGTGGCCCCTGAGGGTATATTCTATCAGCACGTGACAAAAGAGGACGTGCCTGAGATCATCTCTGAGACCCTGCTCGAGGGCCGGGTAGTCGAGAGGCTCTTATACAAAGACCCTGCCACTGACAAAAGATATATCTATAAAAGAGATATCCCCTTTTTCAAAAAACAGAAGAGGATCGTCTTGAAGAACTGTGGCCATGTAGATCCTGCTGACATCGAAGACTATATAAAGGTGGATGGTTTCGAGGCCTTTGCCAGGGCCCTGACCGGCATGACTCCAGAAGGGGTTATTGAAGAGATCAAACAGAGTGGACTTCGAGGGCGGGGAGGTGCTGGCTTCCCTACTGGCATCAAGTGGGAGACCGCACATAATACCCCTGCCGACAAGAGATATATCATATGTAATGGCAATGAGGGTGATCCAGGTGCATTTATGGACCGGAGCGTGATGGAGAGTGACCCTTACAGTGTGATAGAGGGTATGATGATCGCAGGCTATGCAGTAAGGGCCTCTAAGGGGATTATCTATGTCTGGTCTGGATATCCCCTGGCCGTTCATCACCTGTCTGATGCCATTGCCCAGGCCACTGACCTGGGACTTCTCGGCCATGATATCATGGGTACGGGTTTTGACTTTAATATAGAGATCATAAAGGGTGCAGGTGCCTTTGTATGCGGGGAAGAGACGGCAATGATCGCCTCGATCGAGGGGAAAAGCGGGCGACCGAGGCCAAAGCCCCCTTATCCGGCTGTACAGGGACTGTGGGGCAGACCCACTGTGGTGAATAATGTCGAGACCTTTGCAACTGTACCCAGAATAATACTGAATGGGAGTGATTGGTACTCGAAGATAGGGACGGCACAAGACAAGGGGACAAAGATATTTTCACTCGTTGGAAAGGTCTGGAACAGGGGCCTCGTTGAAGTGGAGATGGGCACGACCCTGCGCGAGATCATCTATGACATAGGCGGAGGGATTCAGGGGGGAAGGCCCTTTAAGGCAGTCCAGACCGGTGGACCTTCAGGTGGCTGTATCCCTGAGGAGCTCCTGGACCTGCCTGTGGGATATGAGTCCCTGGCTGAGGCAGGGTCGGTTATGGGCTCTGGGGGGCTGCTCGTCATGGACGAAGGCACGTGCATCGTGAATATAGCCCGCTATTTTCTCGACTTTGCACAGAACGAGTCCTGTGGTCAGTGTAGCCCCTGCAGGATTGGCACAAAGCAGATGTTCAAGATCCTGGATGACATTACAAAGGGGAAGGGTGAGCCTGGGGATATAGAGATCCTGCTTGAACTGTCTGATGCCCTAAAAAAGGGCTCTGTATGTGGCCTTGGAATGACGTCTCCCAATCCTGTAGTCTCCAGCATACGCTATTTTCGCAAAGAGTATGAAGAGCATATCTATGAGAAACGCTGCAGGGCACTTGCCTGCAAACCCCTTATCCACTACCACATAAAGAAGTACAGGTGTAAGGCCTGCATGAGGTGTCTCAGGGCCTGCCCGGTCGGTGCCATTATCGGTGCAAAGTGGCAGGTCCACGAGATAGACCAGAGCAAGTGTATCAAGTGTGGGACCTGTATGAAGGTCTGCCCTCCCAGATTCAGTGCCGTGGAGTGCATCACAGGTCCGATAGAAGAGTTGGGTGAAAAAGGTGAGTAATATTACATTGACCATAAATGGGCTTACAGTAATGGTCCCACAGGGTACTACTATCCTCAAGGCGGCCACTGATGCAGGTATCTATATCCCCACCCTGTGTAACTGTCCTGATGTCAGTCCCCAGGGAGTATGTCGTCTGTGTCTGGTCAAGATCAACAATAGGGAGAGACTGGAACCGGCCTGCCGTACTATTGCAGAAGAGGGGATGGTAGTCGTTACAGACGACCAGGAGATTGAACAGTTGCGCCAGGTGATCCTTGAGCTGATCCTGAGCGATCACGACTTTAACTGTCTGCTCTGTCCCAAGAATGGGCAGTGCCGTCTCCAGGAGCTGGTCAACCGCATAGGTTTCAATGAGAGACGTTATAATCGTCTAGAACATATGCATAGGGACCTCCCTATTGACACCAGCAATCCATTTTTTGAGTTTAATCCCAATAAATGCATCCAGTGCACCATATGTGTCCGTACCTGCCATGAAATTGCAGGTGTTGATGCCATTGATATGGCATATCGCGGCTATGATATCAAGGTCAGCACCTTTGCAGATAAGCCCTTCAAGGACTCTGCCTGTATGTCCTGCGGAGAATGCGTGGAGCGCTGCCCTGTAGGGGC
>JALTHG010000048.1 GCA_027004715.1 Deltaproteobacteria bacterium | reverse complement strand
TGGTAGAACAGGGTCTGAAAGAGGCAGGATGGCTGAGGTAATAGTTATAGGAGGCGGGATGTCAGGTCTGTCTCTTGCCTGGTTCTTGAAGGAGTCTAGGCCAGGCTGGGATGTCTTAGTACTTGAGGGCGAGGCCAGGGCTGGAGGCAAGGCATGGACCATAGAGGAGGAGGGGTTTATATGTGAAAAGGGCGTAAATGGAGTGCTTGATAACAGACCTTCTACACTTGCTCTTGCCAGCAGGCTTGGTCTTACTCCCTTAAAGAGCAATGAGGCATCTGCCCGCCGTTTTGTAGTAAGAAATGGGCAACTTGTCCAGATCTCTCTCTCCCCTTTCCGTTTTTTGACATCAGGTCTGCTCTCTCTGCCAGGACGTCTGAGAGTGGTGGCCGAGGTCTTGATAGCAAGGGGGGACCTCACGAAAGATGAGTCTCTGGCTGACTTTGCAAGGAGGCGCCTTGGCAGAGAGGCATTTGAATATCTTATAGGTCCCATGGCTACAGGGATATATGCAGGGGACCCGGAGCGGCTGTCGCTTCGTAGCTGCTTTCCCAGGATCTATGAGCTTGAGAGGGACTATGGCAGCCTGATAAGGGCCATGATTCGGCTCCAGATAGAGGCAAAGAAGAGGGGTGCCAGAGGACCAGGCGCCGGTCCTGGTGGTACACTTTACTCATTTCCTTCAGGTATGAGCGAGTTAGTAGATGCCCTTGTGCAGGCCTTAGGTCCTAGAATACGTCTAAACTCCCGCGTCACATCGGTCTCCAGAAATGGAGCTGGCTGGCACGTCTATCTGTCTGATGGGCAGGAGCTTGAGGCCAGCCATCTGGTGCTGGCATGTCCTGCCTGGGCTGTCTCAGAGGTCCTTAAAGAGGCCGCATCGGATATAGCGCGCCTTGCAAGGTGTATAGACTATCCACCTATAAGTCTTGTATGTACAGGTATTAGGGAGGGATCTGCTGAGAATGTCCTGGATGGATTCGGATTTTTGGTCCCAGGTCCTGAGAGGCGATCGATCTTGGGGAGTCTATGGGATTCATCTATCTTTCCTGGTAGGGCCCCTAAGGGATATCATTTAGTTAGGACCTTAGTAGGTGGTGCAAGGGCCCCGGATCTTGCCAGACTTCCTGATGGGCCCCTTGTAGACCTGGTAACAAAAGAACTCTCAGGGCTCCTTGGGCTGAAGGCCAGGCCAGAATTTGTGAGGGTCTTTAGGTGGGAAAAGGCCATTCCACAATATAATTTAGGGCATCAGGCCCTTGTCTCAGAGATCGAATCCAGGTTGAGAGACTATCCAGGTCTCTATGTCAGATGTAACTGGCTGGGAGGGGTCAGCCTCAATGACTGCATCGCAAATTCAGAGAGGCTTGCAAGGCAACTCGCTAAATAGGACATAATTGTCCCATCCCTGGCCATTGGTAGGATTTGAAGGCTTTAGTGCGGATTAACAGGCGAAGTGCCTGAAAGGGGAAAGCTTTGTCCCTGTATGTATGATGGACTTGCCCTGACAGCTTATAACTATTGAGTTTCATTTTCATAATAATTTATATATTTTATTAAAAAATGTCTTGACTTAATTTTGAGTTTCGATTTTATTTTAATAATAAAGGTATCTGTCAGAGACTAAGATTGGAAGGCATAAGGATAAAGACTGAGAGGTAGAGTAAAAGACCATGAATAGTATACCTAATCATCCAATCTCTCAATCACCCAATTCCTCGGCTCCAGAAGGATCTGTGCTGGTGGTTGGAGGCGGGATTGCTGGGGTTCAGGCGGCCCTTGATCTCGCTGATAGTGGTTTTTTTGTGTATCTGGTTGAGCGGACTTCGGCCATTGGTGGGGGTATGTCGCAGTTGGACAAGACCTATCCCACCAATGACTGTTCGGCCTGTATCCTCTCTCCAAAATTGGTGGAGTGTGGAAGACACCTCAATATAAAGATTCTTACTCTATCTGAGGTCCTCTCTGTGGAGGGTGAGCCAGGGGCCTTTCGTGTACTTGTTCGACAGAATCCCAGGTATGTAGATCCGAATAAGTGCATTGCCTGTGGTCAGTGTGCAGGAAAGTGCCCAAAGAAGGTGCCGAATGAATTTGACCTGGGTCTGAGTAAGAGGAAGGCGATCTATCTAAAGTTTCCACAGGCGGTCCCGCTCAAATATGCCATTGACCCCAGGTACTGTATCAGGCTGAATAAGCCTGGTCGTTGTGGTCTCTGTGAAAAGATCTGTCCTGCTCATGCAATCAACTTTAAAGACGTGGCCAGGGAAGAGGTGCTCAATGTAGGGTCTGTGGTCCTGGCCCCTGGCTTTTCTCCCTTCAATCCATCAGATATTGATTTTACTGGTTATGGTCGTCTGCCAAATGTAGTCACTTCTATGGAGTTTGAGAGGCTGCTCAGTCCTTCAGGCCCATGTCAGGGGCACTTGAAGCGGCCTTCTGATCAAAAGGTACCAAAGAGGATCGCCTGGTTACAGTGTATAGGCTCGCGCGATATAAACCGTTCGGGCCATGCATATTGTTCTGCAGTGTGCTGTATGTATGCAATAAAAGAGGCGGTCATAGCAAAAGAAGACGCCCACGGTGATCTGGATGCCAGCATCTTTTTCATAGATATGCGGACTCCGGGTAAGGAATTTGAGGCCTATTACAACAGGGCCATAGAGAAGGGGATATCGTTCCATCGGGCAAGGGTACATACTGTTCTTCCCTCTCAAAATGATGACAATCTCCTGTTGAGATATGCAGATGAACATGGAGTAATGAAGGAAGAAGAGTTCGATATGGTGGTCCTCTCTGTTGGTCTTGAGCTGAGTAAAGATGCAGTAGAGCTGGCAGATAGGCTGGGGATCAAATTAGACCCTGACAGATTTGTCGATGTAGATGCCTTCAGGCCAGTGGCTACCAATAGGCCTGGGATCTATGTCTGTGGTGCTGCATCTGGTCCAAAAGATATACCTCGGTCTGTCACAGAGGCGAGCGCAGGGGCCCTTGAGGCAGAACGGATGCTCAGTCCTTCTCGTTGGACCAGGACCAAAAAGAAGACCTTTCCTCCTGAGAGAGATGTCCATGCAGAGCCCCCCAGGGTGGGAGTATTTGTCTGTCACTGTGGGACCAATATAGGTGGAGTGATAGATGTAGAGGCAGTGAGGGACTATGCACGTGGGCTTCCAGGAGTGGCCTTTGCACAGGACAATCTCTTTACCTGTTCCCAGGATACTATCAGTCGTATGGCCGAGACGATCCGTAAAGAAGGTCTGAATAGGGTGATAGTGGCCTCATGTACTCCCCGTACCCATGAACCTCTCTTCCAGGAGACCTTGAGAGAGGCGGGTATAAATAAATTTCTCTTTGAGATGGCAAATATCCGTGATCAGGACTCGTGGGTGCATCAGAATGAGCCAGAAGCAGCCACTGAAAAGGCCAAAGACCTGGTTCGGATGGCAGTAGCCAAGGTCAAATTACATGAGCCTCTGCCTTACAATTCAGTATCTGTCACCAAGTCTGCCCTTGTAGTAGGGGGTGGTATTGCAGGTATGACTGCAGCTCTCTCCCTGGCAGATCAGGGCTTTCCAGTCACGCTGGTAGAAAAGGGATCAGTGTTAGGTGGCCATGCCAGAAAGTTTTACCGTACATGGCAGGGCAATCTGGTCCAGCCCTATCTAAAGGAGATCACTGCTCAGGTAGAGTCCCATCCAAAGATAGATCTCCGTCTGAATACGACCATCAGCAGTGTAGAGGGTTCAGTTGGGCAGTTCCGTACAGGGCTCTCTGATGGGAGTACGATCGAGCATGGAGTAGCCATCCTGGCCATAGGTGCTGAGTCCTACAGACCAGAGGGGAAGTGGCTGTATGGAGAGAATCCAAATGTACATATTTCTCTTGAATTAGATCAGATATTTATCAATGATCCAGAGAGCCTTAAGGGAGTTTCTCAGGCAGTATTTATGCACTGCGCAGGCTCTCGTGTCCCTGAGAGGCCATTCTGTAGTGGGATATGTTGTACACATTCCATAACCCAGGCCCTTGAGCTCAAGAGGCTCAACCCTGATATGGATATCTTTATGCTCTATAGGGATATTCGGACATACGCCCAGCGTGAGAGGCTATATCAGGAGGCCAGGTCTAAGGGGATCATATTCATCAGATATGACCTGGATCACCTCCCTGAGGTGAGACAGGAGGGTGAGAATATCCTGGTGGAGGTCGAGGATCTGACCATAGAGAGAAAGTTGGTACTACATCCTGGTCTTTTGGTATTGGCTACTGGTGTCAGGCCCAGGGATGAGGTGAGTGAGCTGTCGAAGTTGTTTAAGTGCTCGGTCAGTGCCGATGGCTTCTTCCTTGAGGCCCATATGAAGCTGCGTCCTGTCGATTTTGCTACAGATGGGGTCTATATGGCTGGTCTGTGTCACTATCCAAAGTCCATGGATGAATCCATTGCACAGGCACAGGCAGCAGCAGCCAGGGCAACTATTGTCCTCTCTCAGGATGCCATCCCAACAGAGAGTATCACTGCCATTGTGGACCAGAGAAAGTGCACTGGTTGTGGTGTATGTACGCATGTCTGTGCCTATCATGCCATCAGTATCGATCCTGCTGTAGGGAAGGCATCAGTAAATTCAGGGCTCTGTAAGGGTTGTGGTGCCTGTGTGGCTGGGTGTCGTTCAGATGCCGTTACTCTCAAGAATATTGGTAACAGACAGATCTTGGCGGCAGTAGAGGCCGCTATGGATACTATGTAGGGATTGACTATGGATAAGACCTCTGTACACAACAAAGAGTGGGAACCAAAGATCATTGCCTTTCTGTGTAACTGGTGTAGCTATGCAGGGGCAGATCTGGCAGGTGTGAGTCGTTTCCAGTATCCTCCAAATATAAGGATCATCAGGGTGCCCTGTTCAGGTAGGGTAAGTCCCAACATACTCCTTGATGCCTTAAAGAGTGGGGCTGATGGGGTACTTGTATCGGGTTGTCATCCAGGAGACTGTCACTATATCAGTGGTAATCTCTTTGCCAGACGACGTTTTGCGCTATTTAAGAGATTTATTGAGTTTTTGGGTATAGAACCAGGAAGGTTAAACTTTTCCTGGATCTCTGCTGCTGAAGGTGAGCAGTTCGCAAAGGTAGTAACGGAAGTAACAGAACGTGTAAGGGCCCTGGGACCAGCAAGGCGCCTGGTTAAGGAGATATAGGGCCTTGTCTGGGTGTCTATTAACTGATACAGATAGGGAATCTAATTGAGCTATGTCGACTACAAATACTGTAATTACAGAAGATATAAGGGCAAAGGCCAAAGAGCTCCTATCTTCAGGAGAGGTAAAGGCCTTTTTGGGTTTTACTGATGGTACATTGCCCATGACTACGAGGCCGTTTGTGGCAAGGAGGCCAGAGGATGCAGAGAGGCTGGTGTGGAACAGCTTCTGTGTGATGAATCTGGCAAACTATCTGCCAGAGCTGCTCAAGGGCGTTGAGCCTCCTAGGGGGCCTAAGGATCCGCCTCCTGAGGGTCCTCTGCCCAAGGTAGGTGTCTTGGCAACAGGGTGTTGGTCTCGGAATATAGTGGTCCAGATCCAGGAGAATCAGGTACAGAGGGACCGTCTGGTTATCCTTGGGATCGGGAGCAGGGGCATGGTAGATAGAAAGAAGGTCATGGCCCAGGTAGGTGGTAAAGAGATCTTGGCAGTGGAAGAGGGCGAGGATTCTCTTGTAGTAGAGGGCCGTGGCTTTAAAAAAGAGATAGTACGTGGAGATGTGCTCAGGGATAACTGTCAGGTATGTGTCCATCCCAATCCGGTAATCTACGACTATCAGATAGGGCAGCCAGTCCCAGCTCGAGAGATTGAAGGCCGCTTCAGACAGGTCGATGAGATAGAGGCCATGTCTTCAGAGGAGCGTTGGTCATGGTTCCAGAACGAGATTTCTAGTTGTATAAGGTGTTATGCCTGTAGAAATGCCTGTCCTCTATGCTATTGTCCTACCTGTTTTGTAGATGATTCAAGACCTCAATGGGTTGGAAAGAGCGTAGATCCAGTCGATACATCTATCTTTCATATACTTAGGGCCTATCACTGTGCTGGTCGTTGTACGGACTGTGGGTCCTGTGAGAGTGCCTGCCCCATGGGTATCCATATGCGTCTCTTTACCAAAAAACTAGAAAAGGACGTCCTTGAGCTCTATGGGACTGAAGCCGGGATGGATCCTGATGTCCCATTACCTCTGACCACCTATAAGAGTGATGACCCACAGGACTTTTTGGTTACAGAGGCCGGGGGACAGGCTAGTGAACAGGGGAGGAAGTGAAGCCGTGAAAGCACTCAGACTTGACCAGGCAGATCTAGAGAGGTGGTTTGCCAATTGGGCAAAGACCAGAGAGGTCTATGCCCCTCTGGAACAGTCCAGCACCTCACAGTCTATATCTGCCACCAGATCTTATGTTGATTGGGCCATCTTAAGAGATGGCAGGTTTCCTGTATTAGATAGGGGACTTCCAAAGAGTCCTATAAAGAAGTTCTTTCTTCCTCAACCAGAGGTCCTGTTCAGGTCTTCTACGAAGAAAGACGATCCAGATGCCTTTGTGCTCAAAGAGCCTGAAGAGCAAAAGGACAGGAGGGTCCTGGTGGGTGTCAGGCCCTGTGATGCAAGGAGTGTGGAATTAAACAATCTCCCCTTTGAGAAAGATCCCTATTTTCAGTCCAATCGGGCAAGGACTGCTATAGTAGGTTTTACCTGTAGAGACAGGTGTCAGACCTGTTTCTGTGAGGCAGTTGGGGGTTCGCCTGTTGGTACAGAGGGCATGGACATTGCTGTTACCCAACTGGATGATCTCTATATAGCAGAGGTCATTACCGATAGAGGGGAAGAATTGGTGCAAGAGGGAGGAGGTGCACCTGAGGCCTCTGAAGAAGAGATTTCTAGGCTCAAGGAGTCTAAAGAACAGGTGAAATCTCTGTTTTCCTCTATGTCTGATCTTGACCATAGTCTGGAGGCCATGAAGGCCAAAGACCTCTTTGCCCTATATAATGCACCGTTTTGGTCTCAGTTGGCCGATTCATGTATCAACTGTGGCACCTGTACCTTTTTGTGCCCTACATGTTACTGTTTTGATATCCAGGACGAGGTAGTAAAGGGGACTATCCGCAGGATAAGATACTATGACTCCTGTATGTTCCCTCTATTTACCCTTCAGGCCTCAGGGAACAATCCTAGAGGGCAAAAGGTTCAGAGAGTGAGGAATCGTTTTATGCACAAATTTAAGTATTTCCCTGATCGTTTTGGGCCATTTTCCTGTGTTGGTTGTGGAAGGTGTATCCGTGAGTGTCCTGTGAATATTGATATTCGGGAGGTACTCAGAGACCTCCTGGCTGTGGAGTGAAGCCGTGACCAGTTTATTAGCTAATCCATATAGACCTTATCCTGCCCGTATTGACGATATTGTGATAGAGACAGAAGACGGGAATCTCAAGACCTTTCGTCTGGTCCTGGAAGATGAAGATACCAGGGCCCGTTGGAGCCATATCCCAGGGCAATTTGCAATGTTATCTCTTGCAGGTGTAGGTGAGGCACCCATAGGTATAGCTTCATCTCCTACAGAGAAGGGTTTTCTGTTATTCACTGTCTTCAGGGCAGGTGTTGTTACAACTGCCCTCCATCAGATGGATGTGGGTGATAGAATAGGTGTACGTGGTCCATTAGGAAATGGTTTTCCTGTGGACGGAGATCTCAAAGGAAAGAACATAGTCATAATAGCAGGAGGCTTTGCCTTTACTACTCTCAGGGCCACGCTCCTGTATATGTTGGCCAACCGTGGCGATTATGGCAAGATTACTGTCATCTATGGGGCCAGGACGCCTGGGCTGCTCCTCTATAGAGATGAGCTAAAGGCCTGGGCAGAGCGTGATGACCTTGATACCTATATCACCATAGACCGTGAGGCCCCTGGCTGGGATGGGCTTGTAGGCTTTGTTCCTACTGTGGCAGGTCAGGTAGCGCCCTCTCCAGAGAATGCAGCGGCCCTTATATGTGGACCTCCCATCATGATAAAGTTCACTATGCCCCCTCTTGAGAAGATAGGCTGGACTAATGATCAGGTATATCTATCTCTGGAGAATCGCATGAAGTGTGGTCTGGGCATCTGTGGGCACTGTAATGTTGGGCCTGTCTATGTCTGTAAGGATGGGCCTGTCTTTACCAGGGCACAGTTACAGAGTCTGCCAACAGAGTTCTAGTGTCCCTAGCCTGAATTGCTGCATCTTGCCTGTATGTTGCGCAGGCCTACAATAACATTCATATTCCCTCTGGCCAGCAATGGCCTTTTGGGGGGTTTTAGTGCGGATTAATGGGCAGAGTAAAGCTATGCTCCTGAAACCCTTCAAAAGGCCCCTGCTGGCCAGGATGTAGACAGGGAGTTATATCTAGTCCCTTGCCTCGTCCAGCGGGTCTTCAGTATTGTCGTTGAACATAGACTTGATCCCTGCCTCAATCTCTTCTTCTTTCTTGCCTTTGGCTATGGAGAGCTCTTTTACCAGAAGGGTCTTGGCAGTATCCAACATCTTTCTCTCGCCAAAGGAGAGTGGTTTGTCCTTCTGCAGGATATAGAGGTCTCTCAAGACTGTTGCCAGATCAAAGATAGAACCCGTCTTGATCTTATCCATATATTCCCGATAACGACGATTCCAGGTCTGTGGAGTGAACTCCACATCTTTTTCTTCTAAGATGGCATAGACCTGTTCGATATCACTTCCTGAGACTATGTCTCTGAGCCCGACCTGTTTGGCATTTTCTTTAGGGATCATGATCTTCATATCGTTATCGAGGATACGCATCACATAGAAGGTGTGTTCAGTCCCAAATACCGACTTTTGTTCTATAGCCTCAATCAATCCCACTCCATGCGCAGGATATACTGCCAGGTCTCCAACATTAAACATCCTCATCTACCTCTAAATAGTCAAAGACAACTCTTAAGTAACCCTTCATATCATACCCCTTCCTGTTATAGCCCTCCCTGTCTCCGGTCAGCAATAACATCTTTAAGGATTTCAGTACGGATTGACGGACAGAGTACTGATCCTGTCCATCAAAGAGATGCACATTTAAAAAATATTATAACATATCTTTTTGTTTTTTGGAATATGTTTGGGACATCATATCCAGGACCTTATAGGAGGCAGGCATACGCTGCAGATAGTGACAGTGAAGTCTATGTATGAGAGACCAGGCCTCCTCGAATGCAGCGTCTGTTATTGAGAGTCTATGGAGATTGCTAAAGGCATTTTTTTGTATGTATTTTAGAGATCTGAGTGCCCCCAGACTTATTCTATAGGCGTCTTCTGTTCTTTGACACCTTTTACAGATAAATCCCCCTTCATGGACCTTGAAGGTTACATATCCAGCTTCTGGCCTCTTTTTACAGCAGAGACAGGTGTCAAGATTTGGGGCATAGCCTACCAGCGTGAGGAGCTGGGTCTCGAAAAAGAGAGTGACTTTTCTGGGGGGAAGGCCCTGTTTAAGAGACCTGAAATAGGAACATAACAGCTCAAAGAGCTCTCTCTGGGGATCTCCATCTCTTGTCCAGAGGTCTACGAGCTCACAGCACAGGCTGACCATGATATAACAGTCGGTCTTCTCCCTTATAGAAGAGAGGCTGTCCAGGATTTCAGCAGACTCGATTCTGCTCAGGCCCTTGGTACGGGGCAGGGCCAGAGATATGTTGAGCAGTGTGAATGGCTCCAGTGTATTTACGAAACGGTGCCTGCTCCTTTTTGCCCCCTTTGCAATACCTCGGACCTTTCCTCTATCCATGCTATAAAAGGTAATGAGCCGGTCAGATTCTCCCAGGTCGCGGCCTGAAATTACAAAGGCAGGATTTTTAAAGATCTCAGGCATATCTGCGCTTAAGTCAGGTGTGGCTTGATTATTCAGGAGGATGTGAAGAGTTATGATTATTCTTTCCCCTGGGAACTTCTATGATCTTGAGAAGAGGAGGGGGGTGTGAGCGGTTATGTAAAGAACTATTGCCGACTGCCGGGGTGACAGCACCTGTTTCATACCCTGTTTTATATGAGTGATAGAAAAACCAGCACCCCAGTCCCACAATCAATGTGAAGATCAGTACTATTAGGCCAATGATGTGTCGATTAAATAGGGGGATCTTTTTCCCATAGCGTCCAGTTACAGACTCTATACCCCTTTCTGCTTCCAGGTCTTCAATCTGTTCCTGGTAGCGGAGAATGACGTCCTCTGGGACCAGACCTATAAACTCAGCATAACTTTTAGTAAAGCCCTTTATAAAGATCTTGCCAGGTAGCTCTTCCCATCTATCGGCTTCCATGGCCTTTAAGATGTGGATCCCAATCTTGGTTCCCTCTGCTACTTCCTCTAAGGTAATATGACGCAGTTCTCGTTCTCGCCTGAGATATCCCCCTAAAGTTTCTTTAGACATTTATTATCCAAAATCCTCAGTTTAAAGGGTAACTCTCCACATCCCCTGGCCAGCGATAGCCTTTTTCAGGCCTTGAGTGCGGATTAACGGGCAGGGCGTCTGATCTTGTGATCAAGCTATGCCCTTGAGACCATTCGACCCGGATTATGCAGCTCGCAAGTTTGCCGAAGGTGCAAGGCAGAGGGCATGCAGACGTACTATGGTCATTCAAATGCCCGACAACGCAGCAAATTCGGTGAAATTGCGAGCCCCTTGTGGCTTCAAATGCCGAACGTCTCTGCTGTTGGAACCTGTCACTATTTAG
>JALTHG010000047.1 GCA_027004715.1 Deltaproteobacteria bacterium | reverse complement strand
ACCAGGGGGTCATCACAGTTTATTATCGCAGTACCCATATCAGGCAGGGCACTAAAAAGTCCCCATTTTTCTCTGGCTATGTCTCTTATGTCTCCAAGACCTGCAAGGTGTGCAGGCTCTATAGTAGTGATGAGACCTACCTCTGGCCTGGCGATCTCACAGAGCCTGGCGATCTCGCCCAGGTGATTCGTACCCATCTCCAGGACTGCCCAGACATCGTCAGACCTGGCCGACATCATGCTGACGGGCAGTCCAATAAGGTTATTAAAGTTCCCCAAGGTCTTTGCGACTTTCCATTGCCTCCCCAGGACAGAGGAGATCAGTTCCTTTGTGGTGGTCTTTCCACAGCTGCCAGTAATGCCCACTACCTTGATGCCAAGATATCTTTTATACCACCCTGCAAGCCTTCCAAGGGCCTCTAAGGTATCATTAACTCTTAAGATGACAGGACCTGGAGGCAGGGAATCCATTCCTGAGCAAGACTGGACTACTGCCCCAATGGCGCCTTTCTTTATGGCATCGGCCACAAACCTATGACCACAAAAGTGCCTTCCTGAAAGTGCCCAGAAGATATCTCCGTCTTTTATAGTCCTTGAATCTGTGGATATATTCTGTACCTCTGTCTCTGGATCACCTGAAAGGATATCAGCACCTATGGCCGATGCGATCTGGGAGGCCTTTAACTGCAGGCCCCTATCCTCTCTTCCCATGTCTATTGTCTCAAAGGCCTGTCTTAATACCTCTCTGTCATCAAACTCTATACGCCTGTCCCCCAATATCTGATAGGTCTCATGACCCTTCCCTGCCAGGAGCAGACAGGCACCCGACAGTGCCCTCTCTGCGGCCCAGAATATGGCCTCTCTCCTGTCTGGAATTACCTCTACTCTGCAATGACAGGAGACGTCTCTCAGGCCTCTCAACATCTCTTCTATTATGGCAACAGGCTCCTCAGTGCGCGGGTTGTCTGAGGTCAAGACCACAATATCTGCAAGAGAGGCAGCTATCTGTGCCATAATGGGTCGCTTGCCCCGGTCCCTGTCTCCACCGCAACCAACTACACAGATTATGGGCCTGAGTCCCAGAGCAACAAGACTATTCAGGACTGCCTCAAGGGCATCTGGCGTATGGGCATAGTCTACAAAGGCCTTGACCCCTTGAGGGGCAGGGACAGAATCGAGTCTGCCTGGGACCATAGAGACGGCATCTATACCAGATTGGATATGCCTGAGGTCTATGCCAAGGGCGACTGAAGCAGCTATTGCCGCAAGGATATTATACAGGTTGTATTGGCCAATGAGCCTGGACCTGATAGCAACAGGACCACTTGGTGTAGTGACCCTGGCCCTTATGCCCCCAAGATCGATATGCTGAGACTCTGGCCTCACCAGTGCCTCCGGGGCAAGGCCATAACTTATTCCTCTGCCATGTACCATCTTCCAGAGGCGTCTTCCATAGGCATCATCTATATTTATAACTGCCGTATCAAAGGGATAGTCCAGAAACAACCTTGCCTTTGCCCGAAAATACTGGTCCATATCTCTATGATAGTCCAGGTGATCACGTCCCAGATTGGTAAAGACAGACACAGCAAACCTGCAGCCTGAGACCCTATGCTGGTCAAGGGCATGAGACGATACCTCTATGGCCACTGCCTTTACCCCTCTCTTCAACATCCTGTAGAGGGTCTTTTGCAGGTCTATGGCATCAGGAGTAGTGAGTTTAGGGCCTATCTCTGTCCCTCTATATCTCTGGCCAATAGTCCCAATCAGACCTGGCTCTAGACCGGCCTGTCTAAAGATGCCCTCTAAGAGGTAGGTCGTGGTGGTCTTGCCATTGGTGCCTGTAACGCCCACAAGGGCCAGTCTTCTGCTGGGGTCTCCATAAAATGCACTTGCCAACAGACCAGTAGAGGACCTGGGATCATCTACCCCAATAACAGGGAGCCCTGCCTCTTTATAAGATAAGGCATCCTGGCGGGGCACTACCAGTGCAGTCGCACCTCTCTTCAGGGCATCAGGGATAAATTGCCTCCCATCAAGCCTTGTACCTGGGACTGCCACAAAGAGATGGCCCTGTCTCACCCTCCTTGAGTCTATAGATATGCCATTGATACATACATCGGTCATGTCAGATGGGATAAAGGCCTGACCCAAGGCCCCTATGATTTCCTGTAACCGCCTATCCATATATGTCTACCAGTTTTACATTGGCAACTGGGCCGCCTCTCTTGCCACCCTCAAGGGCCTGCCTAAGATACCTCTATAGTCTCTAGGGTCCTTTCTCACTCCCTCTAGCAAAAAGATATAGCTTACCTTTGGTGAGCCAGGAGGCCAAAATCCCAGGGCCATGACCTGGGCCAGAGATCGGACAGATGCTACACCCCTGTTACTGGTATCCCAGACTATACTTGCAAGGGAGGGTCCTCTCCAGGCTGCAAGCCTCTTCCGCAACTTCATTGCCTGTCCTTCTGTCAGCCAGGGGATCTCTGCCTGACTCTGTGTCTTTAAGCCAGAGGAGAGACCCTTTGGTCCCCTCAGGGCCAGATGAGGCCTTACCAGTCTTGTCCCTGTTATCAGTGCAGAAAAGGCCCTCAGTATCTGTATTGAGTTGGCCCTGATACCTCTGTATGACACGTGGCCACCTGGTCCTGAAAAGGATGATGGCAGGCCACCCTGATGCTCACCTGGAAGGTCTATGCCGGTCAATTGGCCAAATCCCAGGTCCCAGAGCCTTGTGGATATATCAGCGCAATAGACAGGGTCTACCTCTGCCCATGGACCCCACAAGACCACGCCATCCCCTGTGGCCTTCCATATCCATTCAGGTGTCTCACTCTGGGAGTGGCTCTCTGGACCTGATGCACTCTTTGCAGGTATCCAACCCAGGACAGGTATAAGGACTGCTGGATCGACATTGTCTTGCAGGGAATAGTTGACAATATCTACAGTAGGTATCTTCCAAAAGCGTCTTGGGTCCCAAGAGGGCCTGCTTGCCATAGCAAGGATCTCACCATCTCTGATATCCATTATGACAAAACAGCCCCTGTTGGCCTTGAGCCTATTGATCTCCCTGAGGAGTTCTCTCTCTGCCGATAGCTGGATGCCCCTCTCTATGCTAATGGTAAGTTCCTGTCCCTGACCAGATCTGTGTGGATCACTCTGGCTCAATAACCTGTCATATGCGCACTCAATCCCCTCCAGGCCTCTGCCATCATGCCCAACAAATCCCAAGACTGGGGAGGCAAGTACACCATAAGGATATACCCTCCTATATCTCTCTATGGTCTCTATTCCATCAAGGTGTCTGTCTCTGAGTTCCATGTATTCCTTTGTAGAAAGGTCGTCTTTCAGCCAGACCAGGCCCTCTGTATCTCTCAACTGGTCCTTAAGGTCCTCTGGGTTGAGCCCAAGGATCTTAGATACCTCTGGTATCCACTCACTTCTCCCTGACAGGATAGAGGGCCTTACAAATGCAGATATGCTCTTTTGACTTATGGCAAGGACTGTCCCTGCCCTATCAAGGATTGCCCCCCTATACAGAGAATCACCCAAAAGGTAAGGGTCCTGGTCCCCTTCAGAAAACAGACTGGAAATACCTATGACTGATGCAATAGAGACCACAAAAGTCACCATGACAAAGGGCCACGGAATCTTTATATTTCCAAAAGAGAGACCCATATCACCCCTGTGATCACTTGAGGTATACTATCTGACTGTCTGTAGGTGGGTGAAGCCCGAGTCTCCTTCCCAGCCTCTGCATATGGCTGACTGACTTGAGTCGGACCTCCTGAGATCTGAGGTCCTGATTCTGGGCCACAAGACGATCCTGCTCTATACGCAGGCATTTAATATCCCTTGAGATATTGAGGATTTCATAGCTGGTCCAAAGGCCCAGAATCAATAGGGCCAGGACAGATATGAAGGCAAATATCTCCTGTCTGGCCATCCTGAGTGTCCCTGAAAAGAGGCCCTTTTTTGATAAGGGCCTATATATACGTCTCTGAGACATCTTAAGACTTGCAGGCTGAGGCCCCATCTCTTTTCCTCCTATTCTAAAGATCTATACGCTGGGCGATTCTTAGCCTGGCACTCCGTGCCCTGAAGTTACTCTCTATCTCATCGGGGACTGGTGTCCTGGGTTTCTTTGTCAAGACCTCCAATCTGCCGTCTGCCTTAAAGGCACGCTTTACCATGCGGTCTTCCAGGGAATGAAACGAGATGATGCACAGACGCCCTCCAGGTCTCAGACAAGCAGGAAGAGACCAGAGGGCCTCCTTGAGGTTATCAAGCTCTCTATTCACTGCAATCCGGATTGCCTGGAAGGTGCGGGTAGCAGGATGGATCCTGCGAGAACGATATCTCCTGGGAATGGCATGGACAGTTACCTCTGCCAGGTCTGTCGAGGTAAGGATTGGGGCCCTCTTCCTCCTTTCATATATATGTCTTGCAATCCTCTTTGCCCATCTTTCTTCCCCATATTCCCAGATAAGTTCGGCCAGTCTGTCCGTAGGGAGTCTGTTGATCAGATCGGCAGCCGTCAATGTACTCGAGGTGTCCATACGCATATCCAGGGGCTCTTGCCTGGAAAAACTGAAGCCCCTTCCACTGGCCTCTAAATGGAAGGAAGATAGCCCAAGGTCCATGACTATCCCATCTACCTGTCCTATACCCTCAGAAGACAGGACATCAGAGAGGTAAATAAAATTGCTACAGACAAAATGGACCCTATCAGCAAAGGGATTCAGTCTGGATCTGGCCTGTTCCAGGACCTCTGCATCGCAGTCAAGGCCAATGACCATCTTGACATCAGGACACCTCAAGAATATGGCCTCTGTGTGGCCTCCCATGCCCAGTGTTGCATCCACATAGGTCCCACCAGACCTTATTAAGAGGCCATCCATCACCTCAGAGACCATTATGGGGATATGTATGGCCCCTCTAGGTTCTGGTGCTGATCTGAGAAAAGATGCTGCTGCTGTACAGATCAAAGTTTTCCCTTGTATGTTTCAGGTCTTGATCCAGGAGATCCTTTGCCCATATCTCAAAATAGGTAAGCATGCCAGACAAGACCAATTCTCTAGTCAGTCCTGCCTCCTCTCGGAGCCTGGCAGGGATCAGTATCCTCCCCTGGGCATCCAGTGGACACTCTGCTGCTGCCCCCAACAGATATCTCTTAAATGCCAGGACATCAGGAGGCCCAAACTGGAAGCGGCTAAACTGCTCTTCTATCTTACGCCATTCCTCAAACGGATATGCTGCAAGGCAGGAGCGCAGATTGGTGACTATCAGGGGGCCGTCATATTTTATCTTTAAGACCTCTCTAAAGCGGCTTGGAATGCTGAGACGTCCCTTGGCGTCCAAGACATGGGCCGACCTTCCCCTGAACACAATTCTTTACCCCTTTGCCCCACTTTATACCACTAAATACCACTATATTAGAGCTTGAATATATTTGTCAAGTTAGGGCAAGAAGGATACAGACGAAATGCTTTGGGAATTTACGCAAAGGAAGATACAAAAAACTCTGGATTTCTAGAAATATCTCTCAAATTCTCATTTTTGGACAGAGATTGGGATCGCAGATGCACAAGAGATGACTGAGCAGGCTATTCGAGGGGTCATACAGACACAGTTACACTCAGGCAGACCTGCTTTCTCCTGCCTTAAGCAGCTCTATGACCCGTTCCAGGTCCTGGATAGAACTATAGTGGATCTCCAACCTACCTCCCTTTCTGGTCTGAACAATCTTTACTTTAGAACCAAGACTGCGAGTCAGGTCTTCACAGAGTTGCCTGATATCTGGGTCTTCTTGCCTTGGTCTAGTCCTCTGCCTCTCTGGCCTCGCAAGACGGCGTGCCATAGTCTCTGCCTGACGTACAGAGAGTCCCCTCTCCACTATCTGATCTCTCAGTTCCTTCTGCCTCTCTGGGTCTTCTAGCATCAATAGGGCACGGGCATGTCCCATGCTGATGCGTCTATCGACCAGGTCCTCTTTGGCATATTCAGGTAACAGAAGGAGCCTTAGGAAATTAGCCACTGTAGATCTATCCCTGCCTACCCTTGAGGCTATCTGAGACTGGGTGAGCCCAAATTCGTCTATGAGTTTACTATAGGCCATGGCCTCTTCTAGTGGATTCAGGTCCTCCCTCTGGACATTCTCTATAAGTGCCAATTCAAGGAGCTCATCAGGACTGACGTCCTTTATTACCACAGGGACGGCCTTGAGTCCTGCCTTTTGGGCAGCCCTCCACCGTCTCTCACCTACTATCAGTATATAGCTATCATCGGCCTCACAGACCACTAGAGGCTGAAGGATCCCCTTTTCCTTGATAGACCTGGTAAGGCCCTCTAGGGAACTGGCCTCTATATGTCTCCGTGGCTGATTAGGATTTGGACGGATCTTCTCTATGGGGCAGAGAAAAAATCCAGGACTTTCCAGATCGTATATGTCTCTCTCAGAGAGAAGGGCCTCAAGCCCTTTACCCAGTCCACCTTTGGACGTCATATGATCTCCTCTAAAACAGTTCTATGGCCATTGAATCCTAAATGTTCACATCCCCTGCCGGCGACATAAACAGTTACATTGAATCAGCTCTCCATTATATCAGTGAAATAGAGCCAGTCCAAGGGTAAGATATCTCCATCACTGCCAGTATCAAAAATGATGGTGATTCGATGAGAGGTCATCGCTATTTCCTCACAAAATTCTTGGTATTAGACTGAACCACAAGGATTTTTCCATAGGGCTATTATTATGATAAGACAGAAAGGGCCTGTAGGCCAACTGATTATGATGGGAATACCTGGCACTGATTTAGATGTAGAGACCCACTCACTCATAGGGGAGGAAGGGGTAGGAAATTTTATCCTCTTTACGAGAAATGTAAGGGGAGGTCCTGGTCAGGTAGAGAGGCTCTGTAGTGATCTCAGAGAGGCCTGTGCCGATGCCGGACTCCCTTCTCCCCTGATAGCAGTTGACCAGGAAGGTGGACCTGTACAGAGACTGGGTCCGCCTCTTTGGCCAAGGCTCCCCTCTAATCAGGAAGTTGCCCTCTCAATGAGACCAGAGGTCCAGGTAAGGATCCAGGCAGAGGCTGCTGCAGAGGTCCTGGCCTCAGTAGGGATAGGGCTCAACCTGGCGCCAGTCCTGGACCTTGCCCCAACAGGGGTAAGGGGTGTCCTCAGAGATCGTTCCTATGGGCCTTATGCCCAGGATGTCTCAGCCCTGGGAGAGAATTATATCAGGACCTTACAGGCCAATGGGGTCTGGGCCACTGCCAAACACTTTCCAGGTATAGGGCGGGCAAAGAGAGATCCACACTTCTATAGGCCAGTAGTCACTGCCTCAAGAGAGGTATTGCTCCATGAGATGTCTCCATTTCGAGCAGGAATAGAGGCAGGAGTAAGGGCCATGATGACATCCCATGTGGTGTTTCCTGCCCTGGACCCAGATGGACCTGCTACCTTTTCAAGGATCATAGCAGATAGAATACTTCGCCAGGAAATGGGCTTTCAGGGCCTTTTGATGAGCGATGACCTGGAGATGAGAGGGGCCACAACTGAGTGCTCTATAGGGGATGCGGCAGTAAGGGCGCTCCTGGCAGGCCATGACCTCTTACTGATCTGCCACACAGTGCAGGGTGTAAGAGAGGCACTAAATGCCCTTTTCATGGCCTGGTCTCAAGGCATACTGACTACCAGGTCAATAGATGTGAGCCTCTCACACATTGCACAGCTGAGGGAGTGAGGACCTGATCATGGCCATCTTTTATTTCTCAAACAGGGCCTTTGTAAATTCCTCTGGATCAAACTCCTGGAGGTCTTCCATCTTTTCGCCAATCCCTATAAAGCGGATGGGGGTCTTCATCTCCTGGGCAATGCTTGCTACAATCCCTCCTTTGGCCGTACCGTCCAATTTGGTAAGGACTATCCCTGTAATCTTGCCCACCTTACTGAATGTCTTGGCCTGTGAGATGGCATTCTGGCCTGTGGTCGCATCTAAGACTATCAGGAGTTCATGGGGGGCTCCAGGGAGCTTCTGAGATATTACCCTATAGATCTTTCTGAGTTCCTGCAATAGGTTGACCTCTGTGTGTAGCCTCCCTGCAGTATCTATAATTACTACATCGACATCCCGTCTGAGGGCTGCCTCTATGCCATCATAGACCACTGCAGAGGGGTCATGTCCTGCTCTACCTTTTATAATAGGGAAACCGATTCGCCTTCCCCAGGTCTCAAGTTGTTCTACAGCTGCCGCTCTAAATGTGTCTGCAGCTACCACTAAGACGTTTCTGTCTTCTCTCTTCAGTCTGTAGGCGAGTTTTGCAATAGTAGTGGTCTTTCCTACCCCGTTTACCCCAATCACCAGGACCACAAATGGAGCAGGTGTCCAGGTGATTGGATGTGCAGGCACCTTAAGCAGGTCTGTGATTCGTTCTTTTAGCCGCTCCCTCAACACTGCTGGGTCCTGAAGCTCCTTTCTCTTTACCTCTCTGCGCAACTCTTCTAATATCTCCTGGACAGTGCCTATCCCCATGTCTGCCATTACCAGGGTCTCTTCCAGATCGTCCAGGACTTCAGGGTCTATTTTTCGGTGCCCAAGTAAGACCTGATCTATCTGTTGTACAAATCCGCCTCTGGTCTTTCCCATCTGTTCCTTAAGGCGTCTGAAGAGGCCAAAGCGGGATGTTGCGCCTGCCCTGTCTCCTTGACTGGAAGCGGGTTGACCAGGTGTACCTCTTGATAAATCACTGGTCTCTTTATTATCTTCTCTCTCTGTTATCTTGTGGATCCATTTTTTGATCATAAAGGCCTTCCTCAGTTGTGGAGTCTGAACCTGAACACCAGAAATATACATTGTTTTTACAATACTTGCCAAACTTGACCTTCATCTGATATCTATCTATATTTATTTGACAATAAAATCTGGATAGAGTGTTTCTCAAGTCTGCCTGGATGCAGGCAGGGCATGTCTTTATCTATAGCCACATTGTTTCTGCGTAATTAAGCCTGATAGGTATTTGGGGGGAAGAATAAGGGGGTTTTTGTGAATAAATCAGATCTTATAGAGTGCCTGTCTAATGAAATGAATCTGCCCTTTCATTTAGCTGAATTTGTGATAGATGAGTTTTTTGATGCCATAAGCGAGGCCTTAATCCAGGATGAAGGGGTGCAGATACGTGGTTTTGGAAGTTTTACAATAAGGAAATATGGGGCCTATACTGGTAGAAATCCCAAGACCGGTGAGAAGATAGATGTATCACCAAAGAAGTTGCCTTTTTTTAGGCCTGGCAAGGAATTGCGTGAAAGGGTGATGAGTAAGAAGTAACTGTTCACATCTCCCCTGGTCAGTAGCCCTCTTCTCAGAATGCTACCGACCAGACAGGCTAGTCTATCTCTTCAATATCGAGGCCTTCTAAGATCAGTCTTGCAGATGTGACCCCGATCTGTGGACTGATACCGCAAGAAGGACTCTTTGCCTTTAAGAAGCACTGCTTGATACCTAGACTCACTGCCAGGGAGACCGTCTGTTCAGCGCCCCGTTTAAAGGCCTCTGTGACATCATCTCCATCTATAGTCAAGACCCTTGCTCGACCTATCAGGACGTCCATGCCATCTCCATAATGGATATTGGCAGGTACCCTTGGGGTTGGAAGGCCGCCTAGTTGTTCCGGGCATACTGGAAGGACATATCTTCCACGGAGTCTATTGATCAACTGGTGTGAAGGTCTGGCCTCTCCGTCATATCGACATGAAAGGCCTATCAGGCAGGCACTCACCAATACCATGGGATCGCGCCCAGGCCAGCTAAAAAAAAGCAGCCTGTAATCAGGTACTACTTTAAATAGGCCGTTTTCGTAATACCTCATTTTCAAAGTATTCCGTATACTCATATTTTGACATAGTCAAATAATAAGTTATTTAGGTTAATATGTAAATATTCTGCCATTGAATGGGCAGCATGATTTTCAGGAAAATCGTTATGCTGGGGTTTTTTGTATTGGGGCATTTCCCAGCACTTCTTTAATTTCATGGACTTATGTGAGTCTTTTAGGTAAGTGGAGTATCCCCGATTTCATGATCCTCTATTACCAATAAAATGCCGAATTTCAAGGGGGATGTGAACAATTACCAGAAACTTGACGTTCTAAGATGACTCAGGAAATTCCGCAAATCCCAGCCATTCAGTTCCCCTGGAGGCTTTTCCCCCAGAAAGTGATAAAAATAGCGCAGCCAGTATAAGTATGTTTTCTCAGTATTGATTGAGCGCTGTCGGAGCCTCAACATATTTTTCATTTCCATTGAAGCCATATTCCATTGAGAGGCGCAGGCTGTCGAATTTCCTCTTCCAGGTTCGCTATTGTTGATCTTATAATAGCGGTAGAGCCTGATAGCCTCTTCTGCCTGATGGACTTGCCATCCCTCGTATTTTCGTCCTAAATATTCAAGGAATTGGGTCACCTCCTCATCTGGAATTTCGCTTTCTAACGACGCATCTGAAAAAGACATAAACTTTCTTACCCAATTGAGGTAATAAGGGAGCTTTCGTTTTTCAACGAGCCTCTTTTGTTCAAGGAATTCATGAAATTCTTCATGATAACCCCCCTGATTATAACAGGTATTGACATTAAACTGAGTTCTATATAATAAACTAAATGTTGTCAAAAAGTAGAAGAATTTTGAATTTTACCCTTTAGTTAGGGGACAATTTCTCCTCTTTGAAGAAGATTTGGAGATAGGACAGAGGAAATTATAGAATTCCATTCAATTATAAATGTTAG
>JALTHG010000046.1 GCA_027004715.1 Deltaproteobacteria bacterium | reverse complement strand
TGCCACCTTCTCTGCATCCTTTTGATTGGGCGTTATCCAGAGTACAGGCCGATCAATAGACCTGAGGAGCCTTGCAAGCAGCCAGGCCGATGAACTGCCCAAGAGACCAGTTACCTCTAAGATACCCAGGGCTTTGAGGGACTTCTCAAGTCTTAAGAGTATCTGTTCGCTATTCATTTAGATTTTCAATAGTTATTAACAACGAAATTGATATTATCTATTTGACAATTAGATGAGAAACATAAATGATAAATTTTCAGTCTTATGGCATAAGGGTAATTGTCCACATCCCTGGATGTGAAGGGTTACACACGGTGTGTAGCACGGCTGATAGCAGACTTCAACTAGAATGGAGAAAATTCTATGGAGATATTGGATTGTAAGGGACTTGATTGTCCCAAACCAGTGCTAAAGACAAAAAATTTTATTGAGTCTAATCCCAATGTCCAGGCATTTATAGTGCTGGTAGACAACGAGGCAGCATCCCAAAATGTCGCCAGGTTTTGTAAGACCCAGGGTCTTGATGTCTCTGTTCAAGAAGAGGGCGGCGATTTTAAGGTCCAGGTCACACGGTCTGGAGAGGCGGCTGGTGGGCCTGTTGTTGAAGAGCCAGAGGTATGTTCAACAGAAGAAAAGACGCTGATCCTGATATCCAAGAATACCGTTGGTTCAGGAGATGATGTCCTGGGATCAGCACTCATGTTCAACTTTCTGGATACACTCGACGAGATGGGCGAGGCCCTCTGGAGGCTGGTCTTTTTGAACAGCGGTGTAAAGCTGACGATTGAGGGTGCAAAGACCCTGTCCTCTATACAGCGTCTGGAGAGGCAGGGTGTGAGCGTCCTGGTATGTGGTACCTGTCTGACACACTTCAATCTCCTGGATAAAAAGAGGGTTGGAGAGACCACAAATATGTTGGATATCGTGACGAGTATGCAGCTTGCGGACAAGGTAATAACTATATGATACCCAGGCTCTGATCAGATTGGAGAAAGATATGACAGGATATAGAGATATGTGGCAGGCACTGGGTCTGGACCTGGGGGCACATAGTGCCCTGCTGGAGGCCCTGGGAAAGGGCTATCAGGATATCTATCTCAGCCAGAGGAATCGGCCTCAAGGCATGAGTTACTTTGATTTTGTGATGAAGGAGGTCCATGGCCTGCGCATTAGAGAACTCTTGGATGAGAAAAAGGCTGGACACAAGATAATTGGTTCTTTTTGCGTCTTTGTGCCAGAGGAGATAGTCAGGGCAGTCGATTCCACGCTCGTTGGGCTCTGCACGGGTGCAGAGTTTGCCACAGAGGAGGTGGAGGAGCTGCTGCCCAGAAATACATGCCCGCTCATCAAATCTGCCTTTGGATTTAAGCTGGGGAAGGCCTGTCCATATATCGAGGCCTCAGACATGATCGTGGGTGAGAATACCTGTGATGGCAAGAAAAAGTCTTACGAGGTCCTGAGAGACCTTGTCCGTAAGATGTATATTATGGATATACCACAGGTAAAGTCAGATGGAGGAAGGGCCCTTTTGAAGGCAGAGTATCTCCGTTTTAAAGAGACCATGGAGCAATTTACAGGTATCAGTATTGATGCAGACAGGCTCAGAAAGGGGATAGAGATAGTCAATAATAAGCGGAAGGCCCTCCATAGGCTGTCGGGTCTGCGCAGGGCAAATCCAGTCCCTATTTCAGGTCTGGATGCCCTGTTAATCAATCAGGTCTATTTCTATGATGATCCTAAGCGGTTCACTGATTCAGTAAATGGGATCTGTGATGAGCTAGAGACACGTATAGAGAGAGGGGAGGGCGTATTCCCAAGATCGACCCCAAGGGTCTTGTTGACTGGCTGTCCCATGGCCATACCGAACTGGAAGATACCACATATTATAGAGACTGCTGGTGCCGTTATTGTAGGTGAGGAATCGTGTGTTGGAGAGCGTGGTGTGCGCAACCTGACCGATGGCTCAGGAGAGACTGTAGAGGAGTTAATGGAGGCCATAGTAGAGCGCTATTTTAAGGTCGACTGTGCCATCTTTACGCCAAATCCCGACCGCCTTGAGCACATTCTTGAGATGTATGAGGCCTATCGTGCGGACGGCGTTATCCACTATTGCCTGCAGTTTTGCCAGCCCTATCTCATGGAGTCCATGCCTGTGGAAAGGGCCCTTGAGGATAGGGGTATCCCTACACTTCGGATCGAGACTGATTATAGTCTGGAAGACATAGGGCAGCTCAAGACCAGGATCGAGGCCTTTCTGGAATTGATACTTTAGATTGAGGAGATGTGAAGAATTACAGGGAATTATGTATTTTGCAGGTATTGATATTGGTTCCAGGACCATTGAATTGGTCATATTAGATGGAGAAGAGATAGTCCTCACCAGACAGGCAGATGCCGGGGTAGATCCCATAAGTCGTGCAAGGGCCATACTCCGAGACGTTGACTATGATCAGATCATAGCCACTGGTTATGGACGTCACCTCTTTGAGTCTTCCTTTGATGCACCTACAGTGACAGAGATCAGGGCACATGCAACAGGTGCATGTGCCCTGTTCCCTGGGGTCCATACCATACTCGATATTGGAGGACAGGATTCAAAGGCCATTGCGGTCAATGATGCAGGCAGGGTGACTAAGTTTGAGATGAATGACCGCTGTGCAGCAGGGACAGGGAAGTTCTTGGAGATCATGGCAAATACCCTGGGCTACCGGCTGGATGAGTTTGGCCTTGGTGCATTGGAGGCCAAAAAAGACATCCGGATCAGCAACATGTGTACAGTATTTGCCGAGTCCGAGGTCACGTCTCTGCTTGCAAGGGGAGAGGATCGTCAGGATATCGCCCTGGCCCTGCACTGGTCTGTGGTGCGCAAGACAATTGGCATGTTGAGGAGGGTCTCTGTGAGAGAGCCAATTGTATTTGTAGGGGGTGTGGCCCTAAATCCATGCCTGCATCTCTTACTGGAAAAGGCCCTTGAAAAAGACATTATAGTGCCAGAGGATCCCCAGATAGTAGGTGCCTATGGTGCCGCTCTGCTTGCAAAAAAGACAGCTATATCCGCTTCTACGATTCTGTGATACACTAGGTCCACTAACTGAAGGTTACAACTGGAGACTGGACATATATGGCAGATATATACAGGCACAGGGTCCTGGTCCTGGACTTTGGTTCTCAGACCACACAGCTCATAGCCAGGAGGGTCCGTGAGGCAGGGGTCTATTGCGAGATACATCCCTATAATCTTTCCATTGACAAGGTAAAAGAGATGGGTCCAAGGGGAATTATCCTCTCAGGTGGGCCTGCAAGTGTATATGATAAAGGTGCCCCGACTATCTCTCCTCTCCTGTTTGGGCTGGGAATGCCTGTCCTGGGCATCTGTTATGGCATGCAGCTTATTACATATCTGTTTAATGGCAGGGTAGAGAGGGCTCGGAGGAGGGAATATGGCCTGGCACGACTCTCAATTGAGGAGCCAAGAGGGCTTTTCCAGGGGCTTGCCCCTGGTCCTGCCACCTACCAGGTCTGGATGAGCCACAGTGACAAGATCAATGTCTTACCCACGGACTTCGTCAGTATGGCCCACAGCGACTCCTCTCCTGTAGCGGCCATGCGTCACAAGACGCTACCCATTTTTGCCGTCCAGTTTCATCCAGAGGTAGTTCATACACAGATAGGGCAGGCTATACTGTCTAATTTCCTCTTTCAGATCTGTGGCTGTAGCCCATCCTGGGATATGCGTTCCTTTATAGAAAAGGCCACCAGTGATATCCGGGCAGCAGTTGGCTCAGACAGGATAATAGGTGCTATCTCAGGCGGAGTGGACTCCACTGTCACGGCCCTTTTGGTAAATAGGGCCGTTGGCCACCAGCTTATAGGTATCTTTGTGGACAATGGGCTCCTCAGAAAGGGAGAGGCAGAGTCAGTCCTGGCCCTTCTGAGGCAGTTTCACCTGAATGTCCACTATGTAGATGCAGGCAAGCGCTTTCTCAAGGCGCTCTCAGGCGTGAAGGACCCAGAGAAGAAGCGGAAGATAATAGGAGAGAGATTTATAAGGGTCTTTGAGGAGGAGGCAGGGCATATCGGGGGTGTCAGGTTTTTGGCCCAGGGTACCCTCTATCCAGATGTTATAGAGAGTGCGTCCTTTAGGGGCCCTTCTGCTACCATAAAGAGCCATCATAATGTCGGAGGGCTTCCAGAGGTCATGCGGTTAGAATTGGTAGAGCCACTCAGGGAGCTCTTTAAAGATGAGGTCAGAAAGGTGGGTAAAGAGCTTGGTATGCCTGAAGAGGTCATATATCGCCATCCCTTTCCAGGACCAGGGTTGGCAATACGGGTCCTGGGAGAGGTGACCCCTGAGCGTCTAGAGGTCTTGAGGGAGGCAGATGCCATTGTGCTTGAAGAGATGAAGGCCAGTGGCTGGTACAGAAAGGTCTGGCAGTCATTTGCAGTACTCCTTCCCATAAAGACAGTAGGTGTTATGGGGGATGAGCGCAGCTATGAGCATGTAGTGGCCATAAGGGTAGTAGACAGTCTTGATGCCATGACTGCAGACTGGACAAGGCTCCCTCCAGAGCTCCTGGCAAGGATCTCAAACAGGATCATCAATGAGGTTGTTGGAGTAAATCGTGTGTGTTACGATATAAGCTCAAAGCCGCCTGCCACTATAGAATGGGAATAGGTATCAGCACGAAGCTCAAGGCTGAAGGCAAAATTCACAAATTGTGCTTTCTGAGTAGACTATGTAGGGCAGGGATAAAACCCCGCTGCTACAAGTTACAAAAAGAAAAATATGCAGTCAAAAGACCACGCCGATAGACTTCCTGTCTTTGTCCATCTACATCTACATACAGAATATAGCCTCCTGGATGGTGCCATAAGGCTAAAAGACCTGTTTCCAAGGGCCAGGGAGTTTGGCTATCCGGCCGTAGCGATAACAGACCATGGCAATATGTATGGGGCACTTAAGTTCTATGAGCAGGCCCTTGATCATGGCATAAAACCCATCATCGGCTGTGAGGTCTATGTTGCACCTAAGGGACGCAAGGACAGGAGCGCACGGAGTGCAAGGGAGGCGGCATATCACCTTGTCCTACTCGCACAGAACAATGTGGGATACAAAAATCTCTTAAGACTTGTGAGTGCTGCCTATTTTGAGGGCTTTTTTTACAAGCCCAGGGTAGATCTTGATCTCCTCAGAGAGTTTAATGAGGGCCTCATCGCCCTGTCTGCCTGTCTCCATGGTCAGATCCCTGCTGCCATCTTGAATGGTGACAGAAAGGGTGCAAAGGCCCTTGCAGAGAGCTATGCAGAGGTATTTGATGGGCGTTTTTATCTGGAGATACAAGAGAATGGCATAGCTGAACAGACAGAGGTAAACCACGAACTGGTGGATCTTGCCAGAGAAGTGGGTCTGCCTCTGGTTGGTACTAATGACTGCCACTATCTATATCCCAATGATGCCAAGGCCCACGACGTCCTGCTGTGTATCCAGACCAACAGGACAGTAGATGACCCAAATCGGATGCGCTTTTCTACAGATAGACTCTATTTTACGTCTCCTGAGGATATGCTCGAGAGGTTCAAGGACTATCCCCCAGAGGTCCTATCTAACACCCTTGAGATAGCAGAGCAGTGTAATGTAGAGATGGAGTTTGGGAGACATCACTTCCCACTCTATCCCCTAAAAAAAGGGGAGACCTATGAAGGCCTCTTTGATAGGCTTGCGAGAGAGGGCCTGGAGAGACGCCTCAGAGAAGACAGGGTCCCAAAAGAAAAGGAGGCCGAATATAGAGAGAGATTTGAGACAGAGATGTCGGTCATAATAGAGAAGGGCTTTGCCTCTTATTTTCTCATAGTGGCAGACTTTATTAGATGGGCAAAGTCCAAGTCCATACCTGTTGGCCCTGGGAGGGGCTCTGCAGCGGGTTCTCTGGTGGCATACGCCATGGGTATCACAGAGATCGACCCCGTAGCCTATGGCCTGTTCTTTGAGAGATTTCTGAATGTTGAGAGAGAGTCCTTACCTGACATAGACGTAGACTTCTGTATGAACCGCAGGGATGAGGTAATCCAATATGTCACACAGAGATATGGCGGTGAGGACTTTGTCTCACAGATAATCACCTTTGGTCAGATGAAGGCCAGGGCAGTAATCAGGGATGTGGGCAGGGCCATTGGTATGCCATACCAGGAGGTAGACCACATAGCCAAACTGGTACCAGATCACCTGAATATTACCCTTGATCAGGCCATACAGCTGGAGCCCAGGCTCAAGAGGCTTGAGAAAGAAGACCCAAGGGTGGCAGAACTCCTGAGCATTGCAAGGTCTCTGGAGGGCCTTCCGCGGCATGCATCCACACATGCAGCAGGTGTAGTTATATCAGACAGGCCCTTGGTCGATTATCTTCCACTTGCCAAGGACCAGAACGGTGGCACTGTCACGCAGTTTGACATGGATTCTGTAAAGAGAGTGGGACTTATTAAGTTTGACTTTCTTGGTCTGAAGACCCTTACTGTAATAGACAGGGCCCTGAAGCTCATAAAGGAGCACCTTGGCAAAGATATCGACCTGTCTCAGATCCCCCTGGATGACCCTGAGACCTATGAGCTCCTTTCAAGGGCAGACACTACAGGGGTATTTCAGCTTGAGAGTGCAGGTATGAAGGACCTGTTGGTACGCATAAGGCCCTCCAGATTTACCGACATGATTGCACTGGTGGCCCTCCACCGCCCGGGTCCTATGGAGAGCGGCATGGTGGACCAGTATGTAAAGGCCAAGCACGGAGAGACCCAGGTAAGCTATATTGTTCCAGAGCTTGAGCCAGTCCTCAAGGAGACCTATGGGCTTATAGTCTACCAGGAACAGGTGATGAAGATAGCCCAGGTCCTTGCAGGTTACAGCCTTGGAGAGGGAGACATCCTGAGGAGGGCCATGGGCAAAAAGAGACATGATGAGATGGCCGCCCAGCGGGACCGGTTTCTTTCAGGCGCAGAAAGACATGGCGTCCCTGCATCTAAGGCCAGGGTCATCTTTGACCTGATAGAGAAATTTGCAGGCTATGGCTTTAACAAGAGTCACTCTGCGGCCTATGCCCTGATTGCCTATCAGACTGCCTGGTTAAAGACACACTATCTGGTGCCATTTATGGCCTCTCTTCTATCTAATGAGCTAAAGAATACAGATGGTGTAATAAAATTCATCTATGAATGTAAGGCTCATGGGATCCATGTCCTCCCACCAGACATAAATCGCAGCAGGGCAGATTTTACTGTAGATGGAGAGAGTATCCGCTTTGGTCTTGCAGCCGTAAAGGGCGTGGGACCAGGTGCAATTGATGCCATTGTCAGGGAGAGAGATAGGAATGGCCCATATAGAGATTTTGGAGATTTTTGTTCCAGGGTCGATCTCAAGAAGTTAAACAAAAGGATGCTTGAAGGCCTGATAGGCTGTGGCACATTTGATTCTCTGGGACATAGGCGTTCACAACTCGTGGCCGTCTTGGATGAGGCATTTGAGTTTGGTCAGTCCAGGAAACAGGAGCGCCTCTCAGGACAGTTGTCTCTATTTGACTTTATGTCTGAGTCCTCAGCAGAGGAGGCATCAGGGTCTGCGCTAAAACTGCCTGATATACCTGAATGGTCTGATATTGAATGCCTTGCCAATGAAAAGAAATCCCTTGGATTTTATCTTAGCAGGCATCCCCTGGATCCTTACAGGGACGACCTGGCAAGGTTGGGCAGCATGGACACAGACAGGCTCTCTGGCATGGCAGATGGCACAAAGGTCTGTCTTGGAGGCATAGTCCGCAGCAAAAAAGAGATCCTTACCAGAAAGGGAGACCGTATGGCCTTCCTGGTCCTGGAGGACCTGCATGGCTCTGTAGATGTGGTCTGTTTCCATGATATCTATGCAGGGACAAGGGCTATACTTGAAGGCGATTCTCCTCTGTGGGTAGAAGGGGTCCTCAAGAATGAAGACGACAAAAATGGCCATAAGGTCCTGGCAAGGTCTATAGAGTCCCTGGATATGGCCTGCAAGAAGAAGATCAAGGGGTTCTTGATCGAGTTCCAGGCAGGTCGATCAGGTCCTGAAAAACTCGGGCCGCTGAAAGATATCTTGCTCAGATATCACGGCACATATCCAATAAAACTGGCCATTATCGTCCCAGACAGGGGACAGGTCCTCCTTGGTCTACCTGATGCCTATTCAGTGGATGCAGTCCCAGGGCTCTCAGATGATATAAATGGTCTGTTGGGCTATAGGGCAATAGAGGCAGAATTTGAGACTCCAGCATCTCCTTGAAGCCTTTAGGTCTCTGGCAATGGAATTATCTTATGCAGGCCCTCTTGACCTGTTTTAGGTCTGTATCGCCGTTTAGGGCCTTTATTATCCCATCCTGTTTCAGTGTCAGCATCCCCTGTTTCATGGCATAGTCTCGTATCTCTGCCACAGGCCTCCTTTCTTGGAGGAGTCTCTTGAGGCCATCTCCTGAAATCAAGAGCTCGTGGATTGCAATCCTGCCCTTATAGCCAGTCCCATTACAGTATTGACAGCCTTTTGGCCTATAGAGTGTTATATTATCCAGGTCTGACACTTCCAGAGGTTGGGAAGGATGTAGGCCGTACTCCCTGACTATAAGCCTTTTTTCCTCTTCATCGGGCTGGTATGCCTCACGACATTTAGGACATAGCCGCTTTACCAGCCTCTGTGCCAGGACTCCCAATAGGGCGTCAGCAAAGTTGAATGGATCCATCCCCATCTCTAAGAGCCTTGTGAGTGTCTCAGGGGCCGAATTTGTATGTAGGGTCGAGAAGACCAGGTGTCCTGTAAGAGATGCCTCTATGACTGTAGTGGCGGTCTCTTCGTCCCGGGTCTCTCCAACCATTATTATATCTGGGTCTGCCCTCAGAAATGCCCTAAGCACCCTGGGGAAGGTCAGGCCTATATGTGGCTTTACCGACACCTGACGCAGGCCATCCTGTACGATCTCTACAGGGTCTTCTACTGTCCATATCTTTTTTTCAGGGCAGTTTATATAGCTCAATATAGAGTGCAGGGTGGTAGTCTTACCTGATCCAGTAGGACCAACTACCAATATGAGTCCATAGGGCATTGTCAAGATATCCAGTAGTTTTTTCAGGTTATCATCGGACAGTCCTATACGCTCAATAGGCATCACGTCAGAACCAGGGAGTATCCTGAGTACAACGTCCTCATTGCCTTCAATAGTGGGGATTGTCGCCAGTCTTAGGCCTATGGTCTTGCCACTATGACTCCTGAATTTTATCTTTCCATCCTGTGGTAGGCGTTTTTCAGCAATATCCAGGTTGGCCATAATCTTGAGCCTGGATATCAATGTCCGCTTATAGTTATAAGGAATGCCCTGATAAGGCATACAGTCACCATCGATTCTGAAACGGATCAGGGCCCCCTGTCTGCCAGTCAGGGACTCTATGTGGATATCAGATGCCTGGCGCTGATAGGCATCTTCTATAATCTTGTTGGCCATCTGGACAACCAGGTTATCGGTATCCAGATCGACCTCAGGGATAGACTCTTTTTCTTCCTCTTCCTCCTGTTCTTGTTCTAGCTCCAGTTGCTCAAAGATATTGTCCCCTTCTATAGAATTTCCATAGAAGTAGTCTATGAATCTGTCGATATCTTCCTTGACTGCGACTGCAAATTGAAAGTTTTTGGCCTTGAGGACCCTCCTGATATTGTCTATTTTTTTCAGATCATGTGGGTCATCTAGTGCAATTAATAGGGTCTCTTCCTCTTCGCGGACAGGTATGCAACTATTGCTTCTGAAGAAGCGCTCTTTGATTCCATGTATACAGGCTGGAGTAGACCCCACTTTAGTCTCGTCAAATTCTATAAAAGGACATTGGTAATATTCGCTCAAAGAACGCCCAATCTCTGATTTTTCTATGCCAAACTGGTTCATCAGGGTCTCTTCTATAGAATTTTTATTTCGTTTGGCCAGTTTTTTGGCCTCTTCCAGTTCTTCTTCAGATAGGAATTGATTTCGGACAAGGTAATAGAATCGGCCATATCTCTGGACGATCCTGGAAAGACGTTCGAGCCTCTGTGCAGCATTCCTGAAGTCGGGATTGAGATTGACGATCTGTTTCAGTACATCGATAGCAGTGGCTATTGCACCAGTCTGTTCATATGTAAGTGCCAATTTATTTAGTATATCCAGTCGCTCTGCCTCAGATAAGTCAGGGTCTTCGAGTGCCTCCTGTAGATGCACCAGGGCATCAAAGGGCATATCCATCTCTAGATATGATTCACCTATCTTTGTATGGACTGTCCCTGGCCTGTATCCTGCTTCAAGAAGGGCCTTAAGCTCGGCCACGGCCTCAGAGTAGAGACCTGCCTCCATTAGACCAAGACAGTTATCAAATCTCTTGTCAGGGTCTTTAGAGCTGTCAGGATCGCCTCCCTTTGGAGAGTCATATCTCCTGTCATGCTGTAGTCTTTTTAGCCATGACTCTGCCTCTTTATATACTGGATGAGATGGGTCTTTTATCAGTTTCAGGAGGTCTGTATATATAGACTCTGCCTCTTCCTCAAGGCCCTGACTGGAGTAAAGTTCTGCCTCTGCCAATCTGGCTGTCAGTGACTCCTCTGATATCGTATCTAAGTTACTGTGACTATTCACAGCCCCTCCTGTTGCAGCCATGTCCCTCTGGTTGACTGCTTAATAGACTATCCATGCTCAATACAGATATAGATTCATTCTCTATCTTGAGCCGACCAGTCCATGGCCCCTTGCCATCTGCAGATGCCTCCCATGAAGACTCAGGTACGAGAAATATGGTCTCTAATCTGGTATCTAATATAAGGGCCCGCCCTTCATTTCCCTGATAGAGGAGTAAAAGTATAGGGTTGTCTGAAGAAGG
>JALTHG010000045.1 GCA_027004715.1 Deltaproteobacteria bacterium | reverse complement strand
TATCTATGTCAAAGTATTCATCAAAAGGCCTGCCATTAACCGTGATATTTCCTTCGCCAGGAGATAGCCATACCTGGGCTATTGCAGTCTTTCTCTTTCCAGTACCATAATAACGCATCTCTTCCATATTATAGTCCTTTACTTGCTAATAGAATTGAAACAGAAGTCTACATTCAGATACTAATCAGGCAGTAAGCCTTAGTGGTTCAGGCATCTGGGCCTGGTGTGGATGCCCTGGGCCGGCATAGATCTTGAGTTTTTTGAGCTGATGACGTCCCAGGCGATTTTTGGGTAGCATACGCCTTACTGCCAACCGAATTACCTCTTCCGGCCTTTTCTCAAGCATCTTGCGTGCCGTTGTGCTCTTTAGATGCCCAAGATAGCCTGAATGCCTGTAGTATACCTTTTTGTCGAGCTTTTTCCCCGTGAGTCTGATCTTGTCTGCATTTACTATAATGATAAAATCCCCTGTATCCAGATGAGGGGTAAAAATAGACTTATGCTTGCCCCTTAGACGTATGGCCACCTGAGATGCCAGGCGACCCAATACCTTATCAGTGGCATCTACCACATACCACCTGTGTCTAATTTCATTGACCTTTGGAAGAGGTGTCGTCATGTAGTTCTCCTATCTCTATAAATTTTTGTGAACAAGAGACACTGGACATCTAAAAGAAATAGACCCTAATGTCAAGGGGTAAATAATGTCCACATCCCTTGGCTGGAGATCTGAACAGTTACAGGGATAAGTCCTCACTAAGGCTCGGGACTCGCCAGCCCAGTCGTGAATTCAGGCGCACCAGGAGGGTCAGGGCCCTGTTGACTGGAGTTGCAACTCCGAGCCTCTCCCCCCACTCGGTGATGGCGCCATTGATATACTCGATCTCTGTAACCCTGCCCTTGATTCGATCTTGGAGCATGGAGGACCTGTTCCTGGAAGTTGCCTTACACACAGAGCGTACTGTCTCAATGGTCTCTTTGAGGCCAAGGCCCAGGTTGATGCCCTTTTTCTTTGACAGATGCCAGGCCTCAGTAACTGCCAGTTCCTGCAGATATACAGATTCTTGGTGTTGGAGCAGCTCTCCATTGGTGAGACCAGTAAGCACAGTGATGGCATTGATCCCTACATTGATGATCAGTTTGCGCCATATATGGGGATATATGTCCTCAACTACCTGAGATGGCCATCCTGCACTGGTCAATAGACCTGCCAGAGACATCAGACGCTTCTTGGTCTCTGGGTCATGGGCCACTGACCCCAGTACTGTAGAGCCTGTCCCTGCATGGCGTACATGGCCTTCGGCCAACAGAGTTGCTCCCTGGGCAGTAGTCCCCAGGGCAATCTGCTCAGGCCTTACCACCTCGGAGAGTATAGATTCGTGTCCTATGCCATTTTGCAGGGATAGCACTGTGGTCCCAGGTCCTATAAGTGGCCCTATACGCCTTACGGCATCGCTGGTCTGAGCGGCCTTTACAAAGACTATTACCCAGTCCTGTGGCCCTAAGGCCTCTGGCTCCACAACTACTTCTGGAAAGACCCTCCATATCTGTCTGCCTGATACCTCTATCCCTGTCTCTCTGAGCCTCCTGCTGCGGTCTTCTCTATAGTCAAGCACAGAGACAGGATGGCCATGGTGACAGAGACTGCCGGCCAGGAGACAGCCCATGGCCCCTGGACCTATAATAGTGATCTTCATTGGTTTCCCCAAGACAGAGAATGATGACGATTAAACAGAAAGTCATTGAGCCTCCTCAGCCAGGAAGGGAGGCTAAATATGCCAGACGAGGGATGGAGCGGTGGAAGCAGGTCTTCTCTCATTGCCTCCCATATAATGTCGCTGCTCTTACGTGGCATAACGATCTCTCCAGTCTGACGTCTGACTGGGACAAAGGCCACTCCCTGAGGTATAGGGAAGTCCTGTACAGCCATATCTCCCTCTGTTATAGACATAAAGGATGTCCAGATCGGACAGGCCACTCTGCCTCCGGTCTCCAGCCTGCCCAGAGACCCCCTGTCTTTTCTTCCAACCCATACTGCTGTCACCACCTCAGGGCTGAAGCCTATAAACCATGCACCTCGGTAGTTGTCAGTAGTACCTGTCTTTCCTGCTACTGGGATCTTCAGTCTTCGGGCATATCGGCCCGTGCCATCCTGGACCACTGCCTCGAGCAGTTGGATCATCTGATAGGCAGTTACAGGATCTACTGCCCTATGGTAAATAGGAGTGAGTCGTTCTATTACATTTCCCTTACGATCTCTGATCTCTTTGACAAACCTGGGCATTACAGCCCTGCCCAAATTGGGAAATGTACTATAGGCCTTCAACATCTGGATCACAGGCACTGCAGAAGACCCCAAGGCAATAGAGAGATTGTCTGCCAGGGACACATCTATCCCCATATTTCTTGCCATGTCGTGGATGGCAGGGAGGCCGACCATCTTGGCGACCTTTACAGCGATTATGTTCCTGGAATCTGCAAGGGCCTTTCTTACAGTGACTGGACCCATATATGTCTTATCAAAGTTTTCTGGCTCCCATGGGTTCTGGGGGTCTGCCCCTGGCAGGGAGATAGGTTCATCTACAATGACTGTATTCGGGGCTATAATGCCCCTTGAGAGTGCAGCTGTATATACTATTGGTTTAAAGGCAGATCCTGGCTGCATCATGCCCTGGATTGCCAGATCAAATTGGGACTTTTTGAAGTCATCTCCAGCCCAGAGTGCCTCTATAGCACCGGTCCTCGCATCCATTGCTATGAGGACTGCCTGGACAGACTGTCTCAGCTTGGGGTCTCTCCTGTGTCTCTTGCAGAGGTTGTCTAAGCCCCTGAGCACTGTAAGCCTGGCCCAGGTCTGCCAGTCACTCCTGAGCGTAGTCACTATGGTTAGACCACCTGTAAGGAGTCTGTCTCTCCCATACCTCTTTTCGAGTCTGCTCTTCAGCTCTGCCAGAAAATAATTACTCCCAGGTGGTGGATTCAGGGCCTCACGCTTCAGGACAAGGGGGGCCCTTTCTGCCTCTTCTGCCTCCTGTGGGGTTATATACCCCAGTTCTAGCATACGCCTCAGCACATAGGCCTGACGTCTCTTGGCCAGGTCCATATGCCTTACTGGATCATATCTGCTTGGGGCCTTGGGTAGACCTGCAAAGAGTGCGCATTCAGCAAGATTCAGGTCCCATACGTGTTTTGCAAAGTATGTCCTTGCGGCCGCCTCGACTCCATAGGCCCCTTCACCGAGATAGATCTGATTCAGATATATGGTCAGGATCTGATCCTTGGTGAGGGCTGCATCGATTTGCCAGGCCAGGATAGCCTCTTTTATCTTGCGTATCCAGCTCCTCTTTGGTGTAAGGAGCAGGGACCTCGTTACCTGCTGTGTTATGGTGCTTGCCCCTTCCACTATCTCACCTGCCTCTACATTCTTGAGTATTGCCCGGATAACCCCTATAAAATCGATCCCAGGATGTTCATAGAATCTGGCGTCTTCAGCCGCCAGGAAGGCCTGTATCAGTCTCTTTGGCATCTTAGACAGGGGTACTGGCCACCTCTTTTCTCTATACCAGTATGCAATGGGATGGTGATCTGCATCGAGTACCTCTGTCACCATAGGAGGATTATAGGAGCGAAGACCTGAGATATCTGGTAGACCCAGGAGCATATAGCCCACTATCAGACTGCCTACAGCCAGGGATACTATAAGCCCAGATGAAAAAATAATAAAGAGCAGGGGACGATAGCCCCATACCCGTAGTTTTTTGGATCTCTTTCTCAAAATCTTGGGTATGAAATAAATCTTATTCTCTTGTCTCTACGGTAACACTCTATTTTGGAGATGCAACTCAGGTCCTGACTGTTCACAGTTATGATCTGGGTACTTGAAGACATCCAGACCTTATGTTAAACAGATCCAGAACGGGGCGTAGCGCAGCCTGGCAGCGCATCTGCTTTGGGAGCAGAGGGTCGGAGGTTCAAATCCTCTCGCCCCGACCACTTTTGATGCCTATCTAAGGCCATTGTGCTGTATCTTCACGCCAGATTTCTATAATTGCAAGATGAAGCCAGTCCGTTTTGAGATTGCAGAGCTGGAGTCCCTGGCAATAATCCCTGAAGAGCCAGGTGTATATATCTTTAGAGATCAAGACACTGTCTTGTATATTGGAAAGGCCAAAGACCTGCGGAGACGCCTTGCCTCATACTTCAGACCTGTGGTACCGCCTAAGACCGGCCTGATGTTAAGACAGGCCAATTTATTTGAGATCATTGTCACGGCCACAGAGAAAGAGGCCCTTATACTAGAGGCCCTGCTGATAAAGAGACACCATCCCAAATATAACGTCATGCTTAGAGACGACAAGGCCTATCCATTTCTCAGGCTCGATATAAAAAAGGCATTCCCCAGCCTAAAGGTAGTCCGTCGCAGGGCGAGGGATGGCGCACTCTATTTTGGGCCATATCCATCTGCCAGGGCAGTGAAGAGGACACTCAGGTCCATTTCCTCTATATTCAGGTTAAGGACCTGTACAGACAGGTCCATGGAGACCAGGGGCCGTGCCTGCCTGCTGTATCAGATTGGGTATTGCTCTGGGCCGTGTATAGGTGCTGTCTCAAGAGAGGAATATAGGGAACAGGTAAGACAGGTAAGGCTATTTCTTGAGGGCAAGACAGGTCCTCTCATCAAGGACCTGAGGTCACAGATGGAGAGGGCCGCGGATATGCTTGAATTCGAGAGGGCCGCTGCCCTGAGAGATCAGATTGCCGCTATAGAGAAGGTCGTAGAGAGACAGTCAATGGTAGCAGGGCTTGAGGCCAACTGGGACGTCATTGGTCTTGTACATGGTAGAGAGGTCTCGATAGTGAGTATAGTCAGGGTACGTGACGGTCTGGTGCAGGGACAGGAGATGCACCATCTAACCAGACCTATCGAAGAGACAGACCAGGGAGTCCTATCTGCATTCATTCGTCAATTTTATGAGAAGAGGCCCATACCAAGGGAGATAGTTGTCCCTCTGGCCATAGAAGATGCCGAGGCCATGGCAAGGTGGCTGTCTGATGTGGCAGGAAGGGCGGTATTAATCAAGAGGCCTGCAAGGGGCACAAGGCATAGGTTGCTCGATATGGCCACTGCAAATGCCAGGCAGGCCATGCTCGCGCTCGAAAAGAGCTATGAGGCATGGCAGGAGAGGGCCCGTATTATAACAGAGGTCTTGGAGCTGAAGAGGCTACCTGACCGCGTGGAAGGCATAGACATCTCCAACACAGGAGGGGAACTTCCCATTGGAAGTCTTGTGGCCTTTGAGTATGGAAGGCCCTGTAGAGAGAGATACAGGCACTACAATATCAGAAGGGCAGGTATAGATGACTATGCAGCGATCCGGGAGGTAATATCCAGGAGGATCGCCAGGCAAAAAGGGGCACCAGAGCTTCCAGACCTATTTTTGATAGATGGTGGCCGTGGGCAGCTCAGACAGGCAATCGATGTGCTGGAGGCCGCTGGTCTCTCTGAAGAGGTAGGGCTTGTGGCCCTGGCCAAAGAGATCAGAGATGAAGGAGAAAAGATTTTCCGTCCCAATTGGCCTAAGGCCTTGACCCTGCCAAAGAATCACCCTGTGCTTCTATTCCTTGAAGAGGTAAGGGATGAGGCCCATCGATTTGGTATAACCTTTCATAGAAAGAGGCGGGATGCCAGGAGGATACATTCAGGCCTCAGCGAGGTCCCGGGCATAGGTCCAAGGCGTCAACAGCTACTCCTCAGCCACTTTGGGAGCCTGGCCCGGGTATGCAGGGCCTCTACAGAGGAGTTGGCCAGGGTACCTGGTATCTCCAAGGGGCTGGCCAAGACGATACGCGACTGCCTTGAGGCCAGGTCATGCCATATGGGGCAGTCTTAAAGATCTCTTTTATATGCGTGTATCTATCAGATCCTTTTGGCCTGTCTTGCTCTATCTGGTCTTTATCTCTGTCTATTCTGGCTATAAGGTATGGAGTGGGTGGATGCGTCCTGTCTCAAAGACAGGCAGAGAGCAGGTCTTTACGGTCCCAACAGGGACTACATTTTCTTCAGTGGTAAGGCACCTGGAGGCAGATGGCCTGATCAGGTCCAAAATGGGCCTCTATATCCTGGCCTGGTGGGAAGACGCAACGACCAGCATCAAGGCAGGGGAATATCTGCTCTCATCGAGGCAGACGCCGCAGGAGATCTTGGACTGCCTGGTCCAGGGTAAGGTGCGTGAGTATGTGATCACCATACCCGAAGGCTTCAATATGTTTCAGATAGCAGATCTGCTGAAAAAGGCAGGTCTGCTGTCCCGCAAGTCCTTTCTGGCTGCAGCAAGAGACAGGGACTTCTTGCACACCTTGGGCATAGATGCCAATAGTGCCGAGGGATATATGTATCCTGATACGTATCAACTGACCAGACATGCCACTGCCCATGAGGTAGTCCGCACCTTTGTCGATCGCTTTTGGGAGGTATGGAACTCAGAGGGATTTGGCAAAAGGGCAGAGAAAATGGGTGTAGACGTACAAGATGTAATAATCCTTGCCTCTATAGTAGAAAAAGAGGCCATGAGACCGAGTGAGAGGCCAATAATTGCCAGTGTATTCTGGAATCGTCTCCAGAGGGGAATGCCACTCCAGTCAGATCCCACGGTATATTATGGCCTGCTCGTAGATACAGAGGTAAGGAGGCACCGCCTCAGGTGGCGAGACCTCAGGAGAAAGACTCCATATAATACCTATGTAATAAAGGGATTCCCTGCTGGGCCGATCTCAAATCCTGGCAAGGCATCTATCCGGGCAGTCCTCTATCCGGCAAGAGATGACTATCTATACTTCGTATCCAAGAATGATGGGACACACTACTTCTCTCGTACCCTGGCTGAACACAACAGGGCAGTAGACCGATACCAACGTCATGTACATTGGTCCAAGAAAAGAGACAGCTCTGTGGTGCAACCTGTCAGGCCAAGACCAGACACATGCATACAGCCCAAGGCACCTCTGGTCCTAGAGGACGCCAACATAAGTAGAGAATAGGGACTTCAGGCCCATTGGCACCTTTTGATCCGCCACAGAAATTGAGTTATCTTAGTAGAGAGCCAGGTAAGCGTTCACACCACTTCTGCTGAACCCTTTACAGGTCAAAGACCTCTGAATCTTTGGGATGATAGATATGGAAAGCCAGAGGGTCCTGGTAGTAGACGATGAAGAAGACATCTTAGAGTTACTCAGATTCAATTTTTCTAGAGAGGGATACCAGGTCTTTTGTGCCATATCAGGTGAATCTGCCTTAAGGCTTGCTAAGCTAAAGTACCCTGACCTCATCGTCCTGGACCTGTTGCTCTTAGATATAGATGGTCTTGAGGTCACAAAGCGCCTCAAGAGAGACCCTGATACCAGGGGTATTCCGATCATGATGTTGACCGCTAAGGGCGATGAGGCAGATATCATTGAAGGCCTGGAGCTCGGTGCAGATGACTATATCACCAAGCCGTTCAGCCCGAAGGTCTTGATGGCCAGGGCCAGGGCAGTCCTCAGGAGGAGGCAAGAGGTCTCCCAAGAGGAATCAGTGCTCCGAATTCAGGACCTTGTTATCCATCCAGGACGTCATGAGGTATTTGTCAATGGCAGACCTGTACAACTGACCTTTACGGAATTTGGGATCATAAACTATCTGGCAAGGAGACCTGGATGGGTATTTACCCGTTCTCAGATCATAGAGGCCGTCCGAGGCGGAGATTACCCTGTTACAGATCGATCAGTAGACGTCCAGATAGTTGGACTGCGCAAGAAACTGGGGCCTGCTGGTAGATATATAGAGACGGTCCGTGGCGTCGGTTACCGTTTCAAAGAGTAAGCTCGTGGTCAAGAGAACACGCCTATTTTGGCAGCTCTATCTATCCTATCTCCTAATCACCTTCATTATCCTCACAGCAGTGACCTGGTATACGTCTGAGTCCTTGAGATACTTCTTTCTTGAAGAGGCGGCGTCCGATCTCCAGGTGAGGGCCAGACTCTTTAAAGATCAGGTCATGGGATATCTAGACCCCCTGGACAGAGAGGCCATTGACTTACTGTGCAAGAGGGCAGGAAGAGATACTGCAACCTGTATTACTGTCATACTTCCATCTGGTAAGGTCATAGGTGACTCTGTAAAAGACCCAAAAAAAATGGACAACCATGCAGACCGTCCGGAGTTCATTATGGCCCTGAGGAGGCCCCCTGGTAGATCCATACGTTTCAGCCAGACCCTAAAGAAGGACATGATGTATGTGGGGATACCCGTTGAGACAGGGGGCCATATATCTGCGGTCATCCGGGCATCTACTCCAATAGATACCATAGACATAGTCATAAAAAAGATACAGATCAAGATTGCCATTGGGATACTTGCCATAGCTATACTGGCTGCTGTGTTCAGTCTGTTTATCTCTCGCCGTATTACCCGCCCTATTGAGCAGATCAAGGAGTGGGCAGACTCTATTGCCCATGGCGAGTTCCAATTCAGACCGCCAGTTACCAACTCTGAAGAGATTGCAGGCCTTTCTGAGGCAATGCATCAGATGGCCATTGAACTCCGTGAACGTATAGGCACAGTCATCCAGCAGAGAAATGAGATCGAGGCCGTGTTATCCAGTATGGTTGAGGGGGTCATTGCCGTGGATATGGAGGAGCGGGTCATCAGCATGAATCATGCTGCCGCCAGGATCTTGGGCGTGAGTCCGACTGAGGTACGTGGTCGGAGTATCCAGGAAGTAGCCAGGGATACGGTCTTTCAGCAGTTTGTGAGAGATACACTCTCCAGTCAGGGAGTACTTGAGAGAGATATCGTCTTGTCGTCCAACAACGAAGAATCTCTTAATGGACATGGTACTTCACTCTGCGATGCAGAGGGAAGGCAGATCGGCGCACTTATAGTATTAAATGACGTGACTCGCCTCAAGAAGCTCGAAGAGATACGCCGTGAGTTTGTCAGTAATGTCTCACATGAAATAAAGACCCCAATTACTGCCATAAAGGGATTTGTGGAGACACTACAGGATGGGGCAATAAGAGAGCCTGAGAATGCCGAACGATTTCTGGAGATCATAGGGAGACATGCAGATCGCCTTGAGGCCATTGTTGAAGACCTCCTCAGTCTCTCCAAGATCGAGGCAAGGGCTGAGAGACAGGAGGTCTTGCTCGTCAAGGCCAGGCTAAAAGACATTATAGAGACGGCAATTCAGATATGTGAGGTCAAGGCCAGTGCCAGGGAGATTGATGTCAAACTGTCTTGTAAGGAAGATATAACTACAAAATTAAACCCGCCGCTCCTTGAACAGGCCATTGTAAACCTTATTGACAATGCCATTAAATATAGCAGTGAGAGGAAGACCGTATGGATAGAGGTCTCTCAGAAAGAAGATGAATTTGTCATCAGTGTCCGTGACCAGGGCTGTGGTATAGAAAGACGACACCTGGGGCGTATATTTGAGCGATTCTACCGCGTAGATAAGGCAAGGAGCAGACGACTGGGAGGGACGGGGTTGGGGCTTGCCATTGTCAAACACATTGCCCAGCTCCATGGGGGGCATGTAACAGTAGAGAGTATCCCTGGGAAGGGGAGTACATTTAGCATACACCTGCCCAGACCCGCATCCAGTTAGAACTGGACTGAGACCCAAAAGCCATTGCTGGCCATGAGGGAAATGTGAACGTTAGCCCCAACTTATTGAGGAGTTACAGATTTTCTTGACATATGTGTGGCATATGGTTATGAATTTGCATCCAGAGGTTTTGGCCTACTCAAGAGGATATACAATATACAGCTTTTCTGCATATCACAGACTATGAATAGGGAAATTAGATGAAAAGGACTTTTCAACCAGACAATCTAAAGAGAAAGAGGACCCATGGGTTTCTCAGACGTATGAGTACAAGGGCAGGGCGTAAGGTAATAAAGAGCCGCAGGGCAAAGGGGAGATACAGGCTATCAGCATAGCAATCGGGCAGTGACATAGAGAATTCGCAATGGAGACATAGGGGCACAGAGTAGAATCGGTCTGTATATGGAGATCTTCTGTGTCCTTGCAGATGCCGAGGTGAGACAGTCTCTCTCGAGAGAAGAGAAATTAAGGAACTCAGAGGATTTTAAGAGGGCCTATCTGCAAGGGAAAAGGATAAGGCTTCCTGGTCTTACCATTATAATCGTGAGGAGTCCTCTGCCATATTGTAGAATTGGGATAAGTGTTACCAGAAAGTTTGGTAAGGCCATTGAGAGAAACAGGGTCAAGAGGCTAATCAGGGAGCTATTCCGCAGAAACAAACAGGTTTTTCCTCCTGGTCATGACCTGGTCTTTATACCCTATAGGAGATGTCTCTCCCTGGGCTGGAGAGGACTTGAGAGTAACCTTGCCAGGGCATTTAAGTCTCAAACAGGTGCTGAGAGTTGAAATCCAAAATTGTATTGAGCCAGATTATCCTTTTCCTCATCAGGGTATATAGAGTCTTGTTTTCTCCTGTCTTACCAAGATCTTGCCGCTTTGTTCCTACTTGCTCTCAGTATGCAGAGGAGGCCATTATCAGACATGGTCCGTTTACAGGCACTATCTTGGCGGTCAAACGGCTCCTCAGGTGTCATCCCTGGAACCCAGGTGGCTATGATCCTGTCCCTTGATTGCCTCTTTTAAGGGGTCTCTTGAGAGATAACTATAATCTGTCCTGTCTTAAGGACACCTTTGAGATTAGACGAGGACTTTACAGGTAACTGTAGACGAAATATGACTTCACTGTAGAGATGAGGACTGTTCGTCATGGAGATTTAGGTCTGTAAGAATGGATTCACGTACAATATTGGCAGTAGCGCTATCTCTGTTTGTACTCCTGATATTTCAGTATTTTTTTGGTGGTAATGTAAGGCAGGCCCCTAAGAAGCAGGCCCCTGCCAGCAGTATCGTAAGGCAGGCCCCAAGACAGGGTCATCCTGCTACAAAGAAGTGGGCCATAGAGACAAAGGCCCCGATCTACAGGGCAAGAGATATCTCTGTGGATACTGATCTCTATCATGCCATCTTTTCAGAGCAGGGGGCCACAGTCAAAGAATTTCTTCTAAAACACTACAAGACGACTATTTCTCCAAAGGCCCTGCCTGTAGACCTGATCAGGGTCTCTTCTCCATATCTGCCCCTTGGGCTTCAGATAGAGTCACAGCCTCCTCTTGACCTATCTAACCGTGTCTTTAAGGCAGATAGAGAGGAGTTGGTACTCAATAAGACCCGAAAAGAGGGACAGTTGAGTTTTACCTGCGATATGCCAGATGGCATTGAGGTCACAAAGACCTATACCTTTCATCAGGGTAGCTATTGGATAGACCTGTCTGTTCGAGTGACAGGCATAGAGGCCCTTCCTGAGACGCTGGTTCTCTATAACAGGCCTGGCAAGAAGGTAAGCAGATATACATTTTCAGGCCCCTCTTATTATGCAGAGAAGCTGTACAGGATAAAGCTGAAGAAGATAAAGGGAAGATATAGCTATACAGGCCCTGTAGACTGGCTAGGTTATGGAGACAACTATTTTATTACGGCCTTGATCCCAAAAGGAGATAAAGGTGTCTGGAATATAACTATTGAAAAGAAGGACAATAGAGGGCTGGCTGAGAGCCGCCTGACTGCACTCAGGCCAGATCCTATGCCTGGGGAGCGTGGAGAGGTCTTGAGCCTGGGGCTCTATTTTGGGCCAAAAGAGATCAATCGTCTGAATAAGCTGGGGCATCACCTCTCTAAGGCCATATATTTTGGCTGGTTTGACCCTATTGCCAAGCCCCTTCTCTATATCCTCAAGTTCTTTTATCGATATACCAGGAATTATGGCCTTGCCATTATTGTGCTTACAGTCCTGATCAAGATCGCCTTCTGGCCTCTGGCGCAGAAGAGTGGCAGGTCTATGAAGACCATGCAGAAGATTCAGCCTAAACTGGCTAAACTCAAGGAAAAATACGGAGATGACAGAGAGAGGCTGAATAAAGAGCTCATGCAGCTCTATAAGACCTACAAGGTGAATCCCATGAGTGGCTGTCTGCCAATGCTGGTCCAGATCCCTGTATTTTTTGGCCTATATAAAGTACTGCTCCAGTCAATAGCAGTGCGTCATGCCCCGTTTATGCTGTGGATAAATGACCTCTCAGCACCTGACCGCCTGATGATTCCAGGGGTGAATATACCATATCTGGGTGGCCTTCCAGTACTTACCCTGTTGATGGGGGTCTCTATGTACCTGCAACAGAAGATGAATCCATCTTCACTCGATCCCACTCAGGCCAAGGTGATGCAGTTCTTGCCTCTGATATTCACCTTTATGTTTATAAATTTTCCTTCAGGACTGGTGCTCTATTGGCTGGTTAACAATGTACTGTCTATTATACAGCAACACTACATAAACAAATTTACTGCCTAGTGCCTGTATGAATGGTACTAAATAAGTGGAATTCAGATAATGACAGAGAATGAATCTTCATCGACCCAAGGACCAAAAGAGTTTGGTGGCAAGACCGTAGAACATGCAGTAGAGATTGCATGCGGATATTTTGGAGTAGGAACTGAGGACCTCGAAATCAAGATACTTAACAGAGAGTCTACAGGTATCTTTGGATTGGGTGAACAAAAGGCCAAGATAAGGGCCATACCCAAAAAAGAGATGACCCTGATTGCGGAGAGGCATCAAAGGGGAGGGTCTTCAGGAGAAGGAGATAGTCTTACCGAGAAGGCCTCCAGAGGTCATGAGAGCGACCTCTATCTGGCCAAAAGGATCACCGAGGAACTCTTGAACATGGCAGGTCTTAAGGCTCAGGTAGATATCAAGAGCAATAGACATGGACCATACCTGGACATATCTGGAGAGGATCTCCCTATAGTTATAGGCAAGGAAGGGCAGAATCTAGATGCATTAGAATATATCCTCAACCGTATGCTGCAACACAGGAATAAGGGCTGTCCTGTGATCAGATTAGAGGCACAGGGCTATCGAGAAAATAGAGAAAAAGGCCTGTTCTTACTCGCACATCGGATGGCAAAGAGGGTCCAGAAGACAGGACGATCAACGACCCTCCAGCCGTTGGGGGCAAGAGAGCGCAGGATAGTCCACCTGGCACTCAAGGGTATTAAGGGCATTCGCAGCCACAGTACAGGTGAGGGCATCATGCGTAGGGTAGTGATAAGTCCGCTTCACCGGACATCTAGACCACATAGACATGGTCCAAAAGGTAACTGTGCATGATATAGAGAGAGAAGAAGACACTATAGCTGCTATAGCCACCCCTATGGGGTCAGGAGGTATTGGGATAGTTCGGGTAAGCGGTCCACTCTCAACTCAGCTCTTCAGGTCTATATTCCGTCCTGCAAGACCAGTAAGAGACATACAGTCTCATCGACTCTACTATGGCTGGGTCTTTGATCCACACACTGATATGGTCGTGGATGAGGTCCTGGCCGTATTGATGAAGGCCCCACACAGCTATACAAGAGAGGACGTGCTGGAGATCCAGTGTCACAGTGGTCCTGCAGTCCTGCGGCGCATACTGGAGATAGTGATTGCAGGGGATGTACGCCTGGCAGAGCCTGGTGAATTTACCAAGAGGGCCTTTTTGAATGGGAGAATTGACCTCACCCAGGCAGAGGCCGTACTGGATCTGAGCCTTGCGTGTGGGGATGCAGCAGGACAGATGGCAATCAGACAGTTGCAGGGTCAGTTCTCGTCCAGGATACATGGGATTAGGGATGCTCTTAAAGAGGCCATGGCTACCCTCGAAGTCGCAATAGACTATCCGGATGAGGACCTGGAGATCATCTCAGAGAGCCGTCTCAAGGAACTCCTTATAACCAGGGGCAGAGATCCCTTGATGGGCTTGATACACGCATTTGAGAGGGGGAGGATCTATAGAGAGGGGGCAGAGGTCCTGATCATTGGCAGACCAAATGTGGGTAAATCTAGCCTGCTGAATGCCCTGGCCTGTGAAGACAGGGCCATAGTGACCTCTATCCCAGGGACCACCAGGGATATAATAGAGGCAGATATAGAGATTGAAGGCATAGTGGTCAGACTGATCGATACAGCAGGTATCCGGTCTGATCCGGATCTGATAGAGGCGATAGGTATCGAGAGGATCCGCAAGAAGGCAAGGTGTGCGCAGGCTGTCCTCTGGGTCTTGGACCTGAGCAGGCCCCTGTCTACAGAAGACCTGGGAGTGCTGGAGGCATTAGGTGACCATATAAAGAAGGAGAAGATACTTATAGTCTTTAACAAAATCGATAAGGTCCCCTCCTGGGAGCCCCTGGCCAGAGAGCGGGTACGTGAGATCTGTAAATGCCTTTCAGAGATGAGAGACAGTACCTGGATAGGGATCTCTGCGCTTACTGGAGAGGGACTGAGTACCCTATCTGTCACTATGCTAGACAGACTCTCAGAAGGGAATCTGAAAGAACCCCCAAATCTGATCCCCAATTTAAGGCAGAAAGAGTGCCTAGAGACATGTCTTAAGGCAGTAGATAGGGCAATTGACGGCCTATGCCATGAGGTAAGCCCAGAGTTGATCTCTATTGACCTCAGAGATGCAATGAGTGCCCTGGGAACGATTACAGGAGATGATATCACCGATGAGGTCCTGGATCACATCTTCAGTCACTTTTGTCTTGGCAAATAGGGCCTCTCTCTAGACTTCCATGCTGAGTGGCGTTTTGCACACTGGGCATGAAACTTGTCTCAAGGCTCAAGGCGATAGGAAAAAGTAACCGTTCACCTCGCCTGTAATCGCCTGCCAAAATACAATAATAATATGTTCAGGTCTCTTAGGGAAAGATGGAGCGATAAGAGTATTGGCCTTGTCCTTGCCTATCTAGGTGCCCTCCTGGTGCTATCGGGTCTAGTGATGTATATCCCACTGATACCCTACTGGCTCTATGACAGAGACACTATAGGCATCTCATGCATGGCATTTATTCTGCCTGGTACGGCATCTATTATAATAGGTGCTATTTTCTATAGGCCTATGCCTCTCTATACCCCAACGGTCAGAGAGGCCATGATCATCACTGCGCTCGGATGGATAGCAGTAGGGATATCAGGTAGTTTCCCTTATATGTTGGGCCTGCATAAAGGCCTTATCGATTCTCTGTTTGAGTCCATAAGCGGTTTTACTACGACTGGCATAACAGTGTTCGAGGGGCTGGATTCCATGCCCAGGAGCATCCTGTTCTGGAGGGCCTTGACACAGTGGCTTGGGGGCCTGGGTATCCTGAGTTTTTTCCTGGCAGTGAACTTCAGGGGAGGGAGCCTCACAGCAGCGCTCTTTGGGGCCGAAGGCCACAAGATCAATATCGCCAGACCTGTTCCAGGTATCTTTCACACCCTCATTATCCTATGGACTATATATATCTCATTTACTGTATTATCGTTTTTTTTATTTGTGATTGGAGGTATGAGCCTGTTTGATGCCCTTGCACATAGCCTCACCTGTATCTCTACAGGGGGCTTTTCTACCCATGACCAGAGCATTGGATTTTACAGCAGCCATGCAGGCTATCATGCAGTATTTTTAGAGTATGTAACTGTTGGGATAATGCTTGCAGGGGGCACAAATTTTCTTATCCATTACAGGATATTTACTGGTAACATAGAGGCCATCATGGAGGACTTTGAGATGAAGTGGTATTGGGGCATACTCTTGACCTTTGTATGCCTGATTCTGCTAGATCACTTTAGCCATGCCTCACCAGAACTCCACAACAGTCTGAGAGAGGTCCATAAATCATTCAGGGTAATCCTGTTTCAGGTCTCGTCTCTCTTGACCAGCACTGGATATGCCACTGCAGATATCAACAGTGCCTATTTTCCCCCAATGAGTAAGCAGATATTTATAATACTCATGATTATTGGTGGATGTGTTGGCTCCACTGCAGGGGGAATAAAGATATTGCGATTTGCAGTGCTGATGCGAGTGTTTAAGACCCAGCTCTTGAGGATCAATGCCCCGGCCAAGGCAGTCATTCCTGTAGTGGTTCAGCATGAAGTGCTCTCTGGCAATGAGATAGAACGGATCTCGGCATTATTTTGTACATGGATTATGCTCCTGGCAATTGGCGCTGGCATTACTGCCTTTTTCTCAGACCTCAATGCCCTTCAGGCCTTTTCTGGCATGGCCTCTGCGCTGGGTAATATGGGGCCATTTTATTTCTCTGTGAAAAAGATGGCATCGATGAGTTGGATAATAAAGATTACCTATATAGTGGCAATGCTTGCGGGAAGGCTTGAGATCATTCCCCTGGCCGTACTCTTTACACGTAACCGTTCACATTCCTCTGTCCATACAGGCTAACCCCCCTCTCCAGGGAACACTGTATTGCCAGGACTTATTGAGAAGTTACATAGTCAGGCCCGAGATACGTCTCAGGCAGGTCTGGGGCCATAGGACCAGAGGTACGTGGACCACGTATGGCCACATACAGTGCCTTCAGAGGATGAGAAAACATATCGTTTACTGCCGTTGCCTCAAAACCGCTGTGGAGCATACAGTTGGCACACTTGGGATTGCGTCCCCTGCCATAATTCTCCCACCTGGTATCCTCCATAAGTGACTTAAATGTAGGGGCATAACCCTCATCCATCAAGAGATAACAGGGCCTCTGCCAGCCAAAGATATTACGCGTTGGGTTGCCCCACGGAGTGCACTGATAGGTCCTATTGCCGGCCAGAAAGTCAAGATATAGGATACTGTGATTAAACTTCCAGTTGTGTTTTTTCTTGAGTTTGAATATCTCCCGAAACAGACGTTTACTGGCAGCACACTTCAGGAACATCTCATGTTTCGATGCACGTTCATAGTTAAAGCCAGGGGCAACAGTAATAGCCTCCACACCCAAGTCCATGACAAAATCAAAGAAGTCAGCGGCCTCCTGCGCCGTTACTCCATCAAATATAGTGCAATTAATGGTAACCCTGAAGCCCTTTGACCGGGCAAGCTTAATAGATTCAACTGCATTATCAAATACCCCTGGACGGCCTACTCCGGCATCATGCCGTTCTCTGTTGCCATCCAGATGTATTGAAAGAGTAAGATATGGACTCGGATGGAACTCATCGATCCGTTTTTTGAGCAACAGGGCATTGGTGCACAGATAGACAAATTTCTTTCGCCCTATAAACCCTTCTACTATCTCTGGCATGTCGTCAATGAGTAAGGGCTCTCCACCAGCAATAGATACGACTGGTGCTCCGCACTCATCTATAGCAGAGAGGCATTCCTCTCGACTGAGGCGACGTCTGAGGATCTCTGGGGGAAATTTGATCTTCCCACACCCATAGCATGAGAGATTACAACGGAAGGATGGTTCCAGCATCAATACAAGAGGATAGCGCTTCCTCCCCCTTAGTCTCTGCATTATGATATAACGAGCAACGTAATATTTTTGAATAAAAGGCATACCCATTATTTTAGACTCCTATAGTTTTAATTTAAGCGTTTATCCCTTTTCCTGTTGCCCCTGTCCACGTCTCTGGCCAGAAGTATTTTCAGTGCAGATTGATAGTCAGGATGCCTGATGCATCAAGTATGCTCCTGAAGCCCTGAAGAGGGCTGTTGGCCAGGAGGTACAATGGGATTATAAAAATTCCGATCTGGGAAGGGGAAAATGCATTGTTTCATGCTTGCCCTCTATCTCCCTTATCTCTTCTACACCGTATTTAGTCAACCTCTTTAAGACATCCTGTACCAAGACCTCTGGAGCAGAGGCCCCAGCAGTGATACCTATCCTGCTCGATGCCGTAAACCAGGACGGATCAATTCCATCTGCATCCTCAATCAGATAGGCATTCAGGCCATTCTGTTCACCTACCTCGCGGAGACGATTTGAATTGGAGCTATTTTTCGCCCCTACCACCAGGAGTATATCTATGTCATCAGCCACCTTACGGACTGCATTCTGTCGATTCTGCGTGGCATAACAGATGTCAGTCGAGTCAGATCCATTAATATTGGGGAAACGTCTCTTCATGGCGGCAATTATCTCACGCGTATCTTCAATACTCAGGGTCGTCTGAGTGACATATGCAAGGTGGTCTGGATCTCTGACCTGGAGGGATTCCAGGTCTGCGATATCAGACACCACATATACCGGTCCATCAATACACCCACGGGTACCTTCGACCTCTGGATGACCACGGTGACCAATGATAATGACCTCCATACCCTTACTACTATAACACTGTGCCAGGATATGTACCTTGGTAACCAGGGGACAGGTGGCATCAATGACCTTCAGGTCCCGCTCCCTTGCATGCTCAAGGAGTGCATTAGAGACACCATGGGCACTGAAGATAGTGACTGCACCTGATGGTATTTCGTCCAGGTCTTCGACAAAATGGGCGCCACGGGCCTGCAGATCCTGTACTACATAGCGGTTATGGACTATCTCATGTAGCACATAGACAGGTGTACTGTGGGCCTCAAGCGCACGCTCAACGACCTTTATCGCACGGACTACCCCAGCACAGAATCCGCGAGGCTTTATAAGTATTACTTTCATTGTTCTATTCCCTTCATACTTGCCTCTTGTCTTGACTTCAGTAAGGCAGGCAAGACAACCAGAGTGCATATAAGGGTAAAGCTTATGCCAATAGTAAGCAACTCTCCCATGCTCCTTATGCCTCTATGGGTAGACAGACCAAGGCTACCAAAGCTACAGATAGTGGTCAAGGCACTATAGACTACGGCCTGCGCCGTGCTGGTATGCAATATCTGGCTAACTGAGAGAGGCATAACACGCGCCCTATGGACTATGTGTATCCCATTATCTACACCCACACCAAGCAGGAGTGGCAGGGCAATTACGTTGGCAAAATTAAATGGGATGTCAAATAGCACTGAGGCAGCAGCAGTAAAGCCGCCTGCAAGTAACAGGGGCAAGAGCACCAGTATGGTGTCTGATCTGGGCCGCATCAAGATCAGCAACAGGACTGTAATGGCAAGCAGTGATAGAATAGAGGCCTGCTGAAAGGCCTTGACTACTGCATCACCTGCCTGGAGGTCGACTACAGGCGGACCAATGGCATTTGGAACTACACTGTGGACTGCAACGACAAAACGGCGTAGAGCTGCCTTGTCAAGCAGATTCTCTTTAGGGAGTATCTCGACACGATAGCGTCCATCCCTGCTTATCCAACGACTGACCAGGTCCTTTGGGAGGTTGTTCTGGGTGATTCGATCGGCCTCCAGAGATGCCTGAAGTAGGCGCAATTGGCTGGGAAGAGAGCTCAATAGACTTCTATCAAGGTCCTGTAGCATATATCTCTTCTGCCCCTGGACATTGAGTGCAGCATCGAGATGCATGAGATCAGTGTACAGGGTACTTGCAGCATGGGCAAGAGGAGAGTCATTGGCTGTCTTGAGATAGGTCTCAAGAGACAGAGAAAAATTATGTATTGCAGACATCTGCTCTGGAAGACCAGGCGGTGGACTATGAGCCGTTTTCAGGAGCTCTGGTCCAATAAGCAGGGCAATATCTGCAATCGTACCTAGTTTTTCTGCCTGATGGGATGGAATAAAATTCTCTATTGTAATACATTTATAGACCAGATCCAGTTTTTCAAGAGAAGTCGCATATGCTCTGGCGGTCTTGAGATCAGGGGCCAATACATTGAGATGCCATGGAGAGGTCTTGCTATTGGCAAGCAATTGCTTGAGCGTAATGACCGATTCACTATTAGGGTCCCGAAGGTCCAGTGTATTTCGGTCAAAGGAGACCCTTGGCAACAGAAATAGTGTGCCTATAGCAAGTATCAGGGTCCCAATAGAGATTCCACGTGCATATCTTGAGCTCAGAGAAGAAAAAGATCTGGTACAGTAACTCAGTGTCTTGATGCCTCTCTTTCTGAAACTAAGAGGTGCCAAGCTGAGCATTGGCGGCAACACTGTAAAGGTAATAAAGAGGTTGATGAACATGCCTGTGCCAGAGATTATACCCAGCTCGGACATCCCGGCAAAGGCAGTTGGCACAAAGGCATAAAAGCCAAGGGCAGTAGTAAATGCACAGAGTAGCAGGGAGGTACCGATGTCTCCTGTAGTCCTTCTCAGTGCCTCTGGACGGTCACTGCCTCCCTGGATCAATTCCTTATAGTGTAGACAGAAATGGATTGCGTAGTCCACTCCCAGACCGATATATAGGACCGCAAAGGTCACAGAGATCAGGTTCAGATGACCTACAGCGATACTGGCAAATCCAGCAGTCCAGATCAGGCCAATAGTCAGGACCAGCAGGCTGATAAAGACCAGCCATAATGAGCCAAGCCCAGCAAAGAGTATGCCTGCAACCAGGAGCGTAGAGACTATGCTGGCGAGTTTTGCCCCTCGACGTACACTCTGCCATTGATCATATTTAAGGGCTATATCACCAGTAAGGTGTACATCTATTCCGTAATCACTGGTAAGATGGAGCTGACGTATAAGACGACGTATTTCTCGTATGGCCGCCTTGCCAGGCAGGAGGTGACTGTAGTTGACCTGGGGCTGTACTATAATAAAACGACGCAGTCTGTCTGGGTCTACACTGCCTCCGTGCATCAATTCCTGCCAGGAGACCTGGTATTGTCTGTGATTGAGGACGGCCTCAATGGCCATGCTGATCTGGTGAAACAGTGGGCTCAGATCGATATTTTCTCCATCTATGACCGCCTTGACTGCATCAGTCAACATAGAAAAGAGGCCCCGCAGATTCTGATCACGAGTCAATTCTCCCAAAAAAGGCTGGATCTTTGCCAGATTGTCTGCCAGGTCTTCTAGTTTTTTTGGACTGAGATACAGGAGGCCATGCCTTTCAAAAAACTTACCTCCACCTGGCATATAGACTGTCTTAAATATGGCTGGCTCCTTTCTCAGGTAGTCAGCCAGCTCGTCAGCTGCATCTTGGGCAAGCTCTGGAGTCCTTGCATTGATTACAATGAGCATTGTGTTCTTGAACTGTGGAAATGCGTGCTTGAATTCTCTGAGATTGCGACGGAAAGGGAGGGTCGGTGAGAGCATATCAGCAGTACTGGCATCGATAGTGAGGTGGCCTATTGTATAATACAGTGCAATGCCACTAAAGATGGCCGTAAATACTATCACCCAGACGGCAACACGTCGGACCCTATCTACCCACCAGATCAAGAATTGATCTATATGTTCTTTACAGCTCTTACCCACAATGTCTCTCTGATAATCTAAAGATCCTGTAGATATATCCAGTAAAAGAGAGTGCGAAATCTCTTTATCACTCTAATAGCTCCATGTCCAGATTTAATAGAGGAGGTCCCTTCCTGCAAGCCTGGCTACCTTTTTCAGGCTGGCCCTTGCACGCTGAAAATACATACCTAGACGAATCAGAGAGAATAGATCTGCTGGATGAAATAGTATACCCTTTAAGAGCCGTGGCAGGCATACATGACCGTGTCCATCAACTGCAACAAGACCGCTGAGAGGTATAGAGCTATCTGAGGAGTCAGCAATGGCACGGATGGCCATAAATGGTACCCCTGCCTGGTGAGCTACCCTGGCAACAGCAGCACTCTCCATATCCACAGCAATCGCACCGTAGCGCTGAGAGAGCTCAGATTTTTCTCCAGGACCGGTCAGGACAGAGTGACACTCAAGCAAGGGATCTGTATAGATATCAAGGTGCCCATTCAGACAGGTATATAGACACCTGTGCCAATCTACATCTGTGTAAAAGACAGACCGATCGGCTGCGATAACGGTCTCTGGTAAGACCAGGTCCCCTGGAGAGACCTTTGGATGGATGCCTCCTGCACAGCCCCAGCTCAGCAGGGCAGTAGCTCCCTTCTCCAGGAGCGCCCTGGCAGTCTGACAGGCCCTCTCTGGGCCAATGCCAGAGAGTCCTATGACCATTCCCTCAGGCAGGCAGATAAAGTCTCCTGTTTCCTGTCCTCTGACCAGGCACCTGGCCTCGGCCTTTAGCGCCACCTCGACGCCAAGGGATCTCAAGTCTCTCCTCTAGTCAATAGGTTACGATAACGTGCCAGGGCCCACAAGGGAAAATATTTGTCATAGCCATGGTACTTTAGATAAAATACCCGCGGAAAGCCTGGTGCAGTAAACTCCTTATCTCTCCACAGGCCATCCTCTCGTTGGGTACGTATCAGGTATTCTATTCCCCTACGTACTTCAGATGAGCCCAACTCCCCGGCAGCCAGGAGACCTAAGATGGCCCAGGCAGTCTGGAATGAGGTGCTCTTACAGCCCCGCCCTGCCAGGTCTGGATTGCTGTAAGTATCACATGTCTCACCCCAACCACCGTCTGGTTGCTGTACCCCCTTTAACCATGCAACTGCACGGCAGATATGGGGTTCATCTGGGCGGTCGCCACCTGCCTCTAAGGCGACCAGGACAGACCAGGTCCCATAGATATAATTAGTGCCCCAGCGCCCGAACCAGGAGCCGTTTGGCTCTTGCTCTCTACGCAGAAAGTCCAGGCAGGCCGACAGCTCTTTATGGTGATCTGGACCAGATATGGCCAGCAATGTGGCACAACGGCCACTTACATCACTGGTAGGTGGATCCAGGAGGGCCTTGTGATCGGCAAATGGGATCTCATTGAGGTAATAACAGGTATTGTTTACCTCATAAGAGGCGAATCCCCCATTCTTTGACTGCATGCCGCAGATCCACTCAACGGCACGTCGTATTGACCTCTGATATCTTTTTTGACCTGTCATAGATAGTGCCCAGGCAGCCGCAGCAGTATCATCGAGATCGGGATAATAGGGATTGTTGAATTCAAAGGCCCAACCTCCGCATCGAAGTCCAGGACGGTCTCTGCTCCAGTCACCTGGTTTATCCAGGATCTGCTTTCCCTTGAGCCAGTCCATGGCACGCAAGATCCTATCTGTAGGCACATGGTTGGCTGCCTCTAATAGGGCCATACTGGCCAGACAGGTATCCCATACAGGTGATAGACATGGCTGACAATAGGCAGATCTCTCGCCAATAACCAACAGATTTTTTAGTGCCTGTCTGGCATCCACGCAGTAAGGGTGATCTTTGGGATATCCAAGACAGATCAGGGCCTCCAGGGCATTGACCATGGCCGGGAAAATAGCACCGAGTCCATCTGTGCCATTGAGGCGCTCTATAATCCATTCTTCTGCCCTCTTTAAGGCATATTGACGCAGCCGATCTGGGATAACAGGCTCGATAAAGCGTCCCATCTTATCAAGCCCACAGAATATCCGATTTATAGGAGAGGAGATGGGAAAGTATCTCTTTTCCTGTTCTGGAGGGATGAGAAAGAGCTCTTGGATATGCACATCCCTTGGATTTTTGGCCTTTGCCTTCAGGGTACACAGGATAAAGAGGGGAATCATCACTGTGCGCGACCAGTATGAGACCTTGCTGAGATGGACAGGGAACCACTGTGGCAGAATTACGATCTCTACGGGAATAAATGGGACAGCACGCCAGGGGACTTCTCCAAACAGGGCAAGGGTTATACGTGTAAACACATTGGCACGGGCAGCACCACCATGTTCCAGAATGGCCTTCCTTGCCCTTATCATATGAGGGGCATCAGGGCTGTCACCTGCCAGCTTTAATGCAAAATAGGCCTTTACAGAACAACTGATATCAAAATCACCGCCATAAAAGAGCGGCCAACCACCATGATCACACTGATGCTCACGGAGATAGACAGCAATCTTCTTCTCAAGTTCCCTGTCGACCTCGTCCAGAAAATGCATCATTATGATATATTCGGCCGGTATGGTGCAGTCTGCCTCTAATTCAAAGCACCAGTAACCATCAGGATGCTGAAAATCAAGCAGGGCGTCCCGTGCCTTGATAATGGCATGGTTGAGCCTCTTTTCTAAGTTGGACCCGAAAGTGTTATGCCTCAGTAATCTCTCTTGAGTGCAAACCGACGAGTAGCTCTGCTCTGAATTCATCTTTAGATCCAAGTGTTTTTTTGAGAGAAAATAACAGGTGTACTCTAAAGATGCAACTGAGAGGAAAAAGGATCAGGGCCTAAACTGGCCCTGTATAGGTCCCATAGACCTACAATGGGAAAGACGGCCTAACTTGCATAGTCAGAAATCTTTTTGTCCAATTTATTGAGTAATGCCTTGACATTATTCTTTTTGAGAAATGCCGTATAGTCTGCTCGCTTTAGAGACAGATCGCTGACGCCATCGGCAATGACATTGACAATCCGCCACTCTGTCCCCCTTTTGATCAGGATATAGTCCAGCTCGATCTGCTTTCCATTAGACTTGATGAGCATGGTCTTCACCAGGACTTGACTGGCACGGGACTCTTTTGTAGAAACGATCTTAAACTGCTCACCAGAATAGTTGTCAAAGCGGTTTGCATATGTGGCAATACTCAAGCGCGTAAAGGTATCTATAAATCTGGCCTTTTCTTGATCAGTAAAGCCAGACCAATATCTTCCCACTACTATCCTGGCAATAAGAGGGAAATCAAAACTCTTTTTGATCACTGGGGCAAATTGATTGTATCTGCCTTTATATCCAAGCACCTTTGCCTTCTTCATAACAGACAGCAGGGTATTATCAAAGTTCTCAATTATCTGGACAGGGGTATTGCTGCTGTTATCAGCATTAGACACAGGTGACAGGATCAGGAAAGGCAAGACCAATACTACCAGCATGGCAAATCGAACAGGCTTCATATTACCTCCTTTAAGTCATGTATAGCCTAAAGACCTCCAGACCAGATATCTCCAGGCAGTCAACAGGCCTCTAAGAGATGGTGCTGACCGCCTGGCGTACTGACTACATACTACATACCGAGTCTTTTGACATTGACTGCATGTGGTCCCTTGGGACTCTGTTCTATCTCAAAGCTCACCTTCTCTCCCTCTTGTAGGGTGCGGAAACCTTCGCCCTTGATAGCACTATAGTGTACAAACACGTCTCCCTCATTCTCTGTCTCAAGAAAACCATAGCCCTTCTTGTCATTGAACCACTTTACACGACCTTCCATCATAGCGATATTCTCCTTTTCTTTTTACTCATACTACTCCTCAGGTGTTACTTTGAGACTACTCATGAAACCGCACCACTTAGATGAAAGCTCGATTTCAGCCGGGCCCCAAAATACCGACCCTCAGTTCGTATTACAATTTCGACTGTTTAGATATTAATTCTTTTTACCTCAAAATAAAACAGAAATAAAGCCCTGGTCTTCTGATCTATAACTACTCACTGACCACGAGTAACTGGCCCGGATAGATCTTGCTCCTGCTATCTAAATTGTTGATACGGAGCAGCTTTGAAAGAGACATGTTGTACTTTTTGGCTATATATGAAGGACTATCTCCAGCCTTTACATGATATACCCTTTTCCTCCTTGATTTACCTGAAGACCTCTTTGGCATTATTTCCAGTACCTGACCTATATGGAGATGGCTTGAAGAGAGACCATTTAGCCTACAGATCTCTTCTGTTGTTGTATCAAATCTCTTGGCAATAAGCCATAGAGAATCCCCTCTCTTTACGATATATTTCCCATTATGGAGGCCCTTTAGATATCTTGGAATCCTCTTTCTAGAGGGCCTCCTCCTGGCCAGAGGGATCTTTAGTCTCTGACCGACCCGTATGAGATTCCTCCTGCCAATCCTGTTCATCTCTATGAGGTCTCTGATACCTACATGATACCTGGAGGCTATAAGCGACAGGCTCTCTCCTCTTTTTACCCTGTAACATACATAGCTCCTCTTAGGCGGAGACCACTCTGGTATATCTGCAATCTTGGCAAGCAAGACCTTTCCCTTCCCCTTTGGGACCCTGATGGTATATGTAGAGTCTGGAGTAACCCTATAACGGAGTTCAGGGTTCAAGGCGACAAGGGTCTTGAACGGGACATTCAAATTATCTGCCAGTGTCTTCAGATGGACCTGTTTGTCTATTGTTACAGTATCATACGGGATCGGTTTGTCTGGGGTCCCAAGGTCCATCCCATATTTCTGGGGATTTTTTATGATGAGTAGAGTGGCCAGGAATTCGGGGACATAAGAGGCGGTCTCTCTTGGAAGTTTCTGATAGAGGTCCCAAAAGTTATCGAGATAGTCGATCTTTTGCCCACGAATTATCCTCAAGACAGTCACCTCTCCACAGTTGTAGGCTGCAAGGACTGTAGACCAGTCTCCAAATATATGGTGTAATTCATTTAGATATGAGATGGCTGCTGCCGTAGATTTTTTTGGATCTAGCCTTTCATCAATCCATGTATTTCTCTTCAGACCAAATTTGTAGCCTGTAGAGGGAATAAATTGCCAGAGCCCGAGTGCACGTGCACGGGATAGGGCCCTTACCTTAAATCCACTCTCTATAAGAGGCAGCCAGGAGAGCTCTTCTGGCAGACCAGCCTTCTTTAGGGCCTTTACTATCTCGCCCCTATATCTCCCAGAACGTCTATAAGACTCTATAAAAAATTTACGCCTTGGCCCCTGAAAAGACCGAATCTCTCTCTCCACATATCTGTTCATTGTCAGTGGAATGGCCTTATGATCTCCGGTTACAGTAGTATATCGCGAGGCATGGATCTCCAGGACCAGTTTGGAAATCATAAACCTCAGGTCTTCCTTCTGTTGGGCAATATCTGGATCATTACTATCCTTTATCTTTAGAATAGATTCATATGCCTGATCCAATGCCTCTGTGGCCTTATTCAGGTAACCTTCGTCCCAAAATTTCTGAGATTCCTTATAGTCATCCAGGGCGGCATCCAAAAGGTCCTGGTCTCTATCCAGCTTTTTGTCCCTTATTTTGGTGCCCTCCTGGGAGTCCTCTAAAAGTGGTCCTGTCTCTTTCCCTATATCCTCAATATCATCTCCTTCTGAAGATGGTACACAGTCTGAGAAGTCTCTATCAGTCTTAAGGAGACCTCTCCCAGTATGAGAATTGGCATAAGGTACTCTGTGGTCGATATGCGTGGTCTTTTTGAGAGGAGGATTGATAGGAGGGCCGGTCTGGTTGATATTTCTGGCCCTGGGCAGGGAACAGCCAAAGAGGAGACACAATAGGGATAGGAGGACTATTCTGATACAAAAGAGGTCCTTAGGTCTTATATGTCTAGATATGGTGCTGACCTGGTCTATTAGGCTTATATCCTGATTTATCATAATTTGTCTCTAATCTCTCTAGGTCCCTTAACGCATAAACTGATCCACACGATAGATATAGTGAGTAGTCAATTGGGATATCTTCAGAGGAATGGAGCTGATGCCTTACTTGCGACTAAAGATAACATATACCAAAATCCTTGATAAGGGTCTTGAGACCCCTCTCCAAAGACCGTATAACATTTTTAGCGGACTAAGGCTAGTACCTGATATCTCTGGATCATAAAAAATATAGATTGCTATGGCCACAAAGAATAAAAGGGAAAGGCCTGGGGAGGTCTTCTCCCTTGGCTATTTGATGTCTGTGTTTATGATATTGCTACTCTTTAGTGGGGTGACAATTGTCAGCGCCCTGGGTACCTATCGGATATCTGTAGAGGGATCAAAAAATTTACTTAAGACCAGGGCAATAGATATAGCAGTAAACCTGGGCCTTGCCATAGAGAAAATTGGGATCAGGAATGAACTGCTATCTGAGCTTGTAGATAGTGATAAATGGAATGACCTTGCATATCTGGTACTCTATGACCAGAATGGCACTGTGTTGCTTCATTCAAATCCACTCCTGGTAGGGCGACATCACAGGGATCCACAGATAAAAAAGGTGATATTAGAAGAAAAACCAGAGATCCACTTCTTAAGGCTGGCAACCGGAGAGAGGGTCTTTGTCCTGGATTTTCCCTTACACCTCCACATCTCTAAGCAGAATTATAGAGGCAAATGCTCCCATATTGCCAATAATAAGGTGTATTGTCTGAGGGTATCTCTCCACCCATATCCTGCAGAGGCAATCCTCAGAAAGGCCGATCTACAACTTGCCTCTATAGGCCTTTCTCTTGTCGCCCTGTGGTTACTTACCTTCTTTCTGTTTAGGGCATGGCGCAAAAACTATCGCCTGGAGGCCAAACTACATGAACAGGAACGGATGGCTGCCCTGGGTGAGATGGCTGCTGTACTGGCCCATGAGATACGAAATCCATTGAGTAGTATAAAGGGCTTTGCTCAGATCCATTTAGAGCAGAGACTGGATCCAGATCTAGAGAGGGACCTCTCTATCATTGTAGAGGAATCCAGGAGGCTGGAACGTCTGACTACTAACCTGCTCACCTACGCAAGACCTGTTGAACTCAATGAAGAGAGATTTGATATGGAGGGGTTTTGTCAGGAGATAGAAAGGACTCTCGTACTCCTGACAGGACAAACCAGGTTCCATATCTCCTGTGAAAAGTCACAGTTATATCTTGACAGGGAAAAGCTCAAACAGGTAACCTCCAACCTGATCCAAAATGCCCTCGAGGCTGTCAGCGATATTAAAGGGGGAGAGGTCTGGGTCAGGGCCAGATCCAGTGAAGGCCAACTGATACTTACAGTAGAGGACAACGGACCTGGGATACCACCAGAGATGAGAGACCAGGTCTTTGAGCCCTTTGTTACCTCTAAGGCAAAGGGTGTTGGTCTGGGACTTGCTATAGTGCATCGTCTGGTAGAGGCCATGCGGGGCAAGATAACGTTCAGGGGGCGTAGAGGGGGCGGTGTGCTTGTAGAAGTTATACTCCCATTGCCCCAATCCCAATTAGAGCCGAGACAGGAAATGATAGACATTGACTAGAGATAGAGATACCAGGACAGTCTATGTCTGCCAGTCGTGTGGTCATAGATCCCCCAAGTGGCTTGGACAATGTCCTGCCTGTGGGAATTGGCATACCATGGTGGAGAGGCCATTGGAGGCCCCTCTCAAGAAGGGGCTGGGCCTCACCTCAACAGACCAGCCTGTCCCTCTACACCTGATAGATGTACCCTCAGACCTGGATGAGTCCAGGACCTCTGTAGGTATAGGAGAGATGGATAGGGTCCTTGGTGGGGGTCTGGTGCCAGGCGCTCTGGTACTCCTGAGTGGAGAGCCGGGCATAGGGAAGTCTACCCTACTCCTGCAGCTCCTCTCATCTCTTGCCCATACGTCCAAGAGTGTCCTCTATATCAGTGGAGAGGAATCCCTGGCCCAGATCAAGATGAGGTCTGAGCGCCTGGGGAAGACCTCAAGAGGACTGTGGCTTGTGTGCGAGTCAGACCTCGACAGGATTCTAGATATAGTCAGAGAACATGCCCCATCTGTGTTGGCAATCGATTCTATCCAGACTATGTTCTGCAGGGACATATCTTCAGCCCCTGGGAGCATTGCCCAGGTCCGGGAGGCCACTGCACGCGTCATGCAGGTTGCCAAGACCAGGGGCATAGCAACGATCCTGGTAGGTCATGTAACAAAAGAGGGGTCGATAGCAGGCCCTAAGGTCCTTGAACACCTGGTAGATACTGTACTGTACTTTGAGGGAGACCGTAGCCATACGTTTCGACTCCTTAGGACAATAAAAAATCGCTATGGCCCTACCTATGAGATAGGGGTATTTGAGATGACTGATAGGGGATTGAGAGAGGTACCTAATCCCTCAGAGGTCTTTCTCAGTCAGAGACCAGGACCTGTCCCAGGATCAGTAATAGTACCGTGTATGGAGGGTACCAGACCCATACTCGTAGAGATCCAGGCCCTGGTGAGCCCTTCACACCTGACGATGCCCAGACGCACCTCAACTGGTATTGACAGCAATCGTCTGGCCCTGCTTATTGCCGTAGCAGAGAGGCATCTGGGCCTGGCCCTCTACGATAGGGACATCTTTATAAATGTGGTGGGTGGATTAAAGGTATCAGAGCCAGCCAGTGAACTTGGGGTCATATTGGCCATTGTCTCCAGCCTTAGAGAGGTCCCTCTGGATCTGGATACTGCCGTCTTTGGGGAAGTGGGTCTCACTGGGGAGGTAAGGGCAGTGGAGAGGGCAGGGCTGAGGCTCAAAGAGGCCACACGTCTGGGATTAAAGAGGTGCATAATTCCCTGGCCAGGGTCTGACCGTCTCAAGGTCCCAGATGGTCTGGAGCCCTTTCCTGTGAAGAGGATCAATGAGGCAGTTGCCTTAATAAGTGGAGCCCAGTAGGTTGGGTTGAATGAAATGAAACCCAACAAATATGAATGTGAGAGATGCACTATTGATGTTGGGTTTCGCTATCGCTCTACCCAACCTACGATTTCTGGGGAGAGGGTTTGGGTGAGGGGGAACACTGTATTGCCAGGACCTATTGAGAAGTTACGAGTTTCTTGACATAGAACTTGGTCTGACTTAAACTTATATCTATTAGAGATAGGAGATAGATTATGTCTGAAGAGAAGTTGGTACATGTAAAAGACAGAGATTTTGAATCCCAGGTCCTTCAATCA
>JALTHG010000044.1 GCA_027004715.1 Deltaproteobacteria bacterium | reverse complement strand
AATGGTGGAGGCGGCGGGAATCGAACCCGCGTCCGAAAGCATTCCATTTAAGCCTCTACGTGCGTAGCCTAGATTTTTTATTTTCGTCCAAAAAGACCCATCCAGGCAGGGCCAAATTAGACTAGCTTACGATTTTTTATTCCCAAAGGGGTAAGCACCCAATGGAAATTAGCCTGTTAAATGTTCACCCAATTCTGGTTTACAGGCACACCAGATTGAGTGTGGCCGGACTAAGCGGCCAATGCGTACTCGTATTCAGAGTTGTTGTTTATTTTTTCCCTGCATTTTTACGAGGTTACAGGACCCCCGACACGCTACTTAAATTTCCGTACCTCCGTCGAATCCGGTTCGCCCCCATGTGGACTAAATCTACAAGGACTCAGAGATATCCAATTCACAATTATAATAAGGACTGTATTGAAGGATGTCAACAAATTCACTGGATATTTCATATCTGACATATCAACCATAAAAAGGCACTTACAGTAAAAAACCATAAGTGCCTGAATTTATTGGTAGGCCGCCGGGGGATCGAACCCCGAACCTACTGATTAAGAGTCAGTTGCTCTCCCAGTTGAGCTAACGGCCCAAGACAAGTCTTCTTTAACATAAATTAGGGTGATGTCAAGTTGCTTTACCACTTTTTAATTACGTCTCATTTTGTATATGGAAGCTGAGATAGGACCTTATCTAGAGAGATGCCCTTAATCAAAAATGCCTTCTCTCTGCTACTGGCCCCTGACTTCAAGACCACAGAAGACTTGGGGACTTTAAATCGTTTTGCCAGAAACTCTTGGCAGGCCTTGTTGGCGGCGCCATCTGCAGGGGGAGAGTGTACCTTGAGTTTTAGGGAAGAACCATAAAGACCTGCAAAACAGATGTGAGAAGACCTGGGCTGCACGTGCAGGTTTAATATAATGCCTTCTGATACCACTTTCATGTAAGGTGGCATTTTTATCCCTGAGGTCTTGTCTGACATAATGCTTACTCCTTTGGGAAGAGTTTACGTCCCAGGTCCTGCACCTGTTTAAAGACCTCTATAAAGGCAGTACGGTCCTGTTTTCTAATAATTTTTCTCAGGTCCCCTTCATACTGTCTAAAGTTGTCGAGGACCTCTGCCGTGTATGGATTGGACATCTGAATAGTTGCATAGAGCCCTGGGTCCTGATGGGAGAGCCTGGCCACTATCTTCATCTGCCGTTCAAAACTTGGGGTGGCCAGGGCCAGTATCTGCTGAATGTCTATTCTATCTTCATATAGGGCCTTCCCCAGACAGATCAACATAAAGTGATTCAGTGCCTGGACCCAGGCCATGGCATGGTCGTGTTCTTTAGGTGTTGTCACAGAGGTTATGGCCCCATACTGCCGAAGGAGTCCTTTCCACCAGACAAACCACTTTTTGCCACGACCCAGGCAGAGTGCCACTCTCCTGCCTTTAATAGACTCTTCTGCCGGACCAAATAGTGGATGGGTCCCCACCACCTCACATGAGGTGTGCTCCAGCATACATGCCACCTGTGTCTCTTTGAGCGAGCAGAGGTCTGTCATAAAAGAGCCTTCTGGAAGCAGTGGACCTACCCTGGCCACCACCTCTGGAAAGACCTCCATGGGTACAGAGAGTATGAGGAACTGGCATCTTTGGGCAAGGTCTTTAGAAGAGAGCTCTGTGTTTAGGTCAGATATGAGCACTGGGAGGCCTGCATTCCTTAAGAATCTTGCAAACCACCTCCCCATATTTCCAAGCCCACCTATGATTCCCACCCTTGGAAGATCAGCTGCATTCATTGGATGGCTCGTTCCAGGAGGTCAGGGGTCAGGGCCCTTGCCCTGAGGAGATGGTCGGCAATGACCAGGCGTACCATTGCCTCACACACAGGTACTATCCTGGGAATGGCCGAGGCGTCGTGACGCCCTCTGATCCTGAGCTTTGCAGGTTCACCTGAGACCGTTATAGTATCCTGTTCCTTAGATATAGACGGAATAGGTTTTATAGCGGCCCTTACAACCAGGTCATCGCCATTTGAGATGCCTGCCAGTATTCCCCCTGAATTGTTGCTTAAGAAACCTTCAGGACCTATAGGATCGTTGTTTTCTGAGCCCAGCATCCTGGCGGCCCTGAACCCAGCGCCGATCTCTACACCCTTTACTGCGCCTATTGACATGAGTGCCTTGGCCAATTCTGCATCCAGTTTGTCGAACACGGGCTCTCCAAGGCCAGGAGGTACACCAGTTGCCAGGACCTCAACAATGCCCCCCAGCGAGTCCCCTTTAGAACGTATCTCTGATATCAGTTCTTCCATCTCTTCTGCTGCTTCAGGGTCAGGGCAGAACAGCCTGTTTTGACTAATTGCATCCAGATCGCGTCTCCTTACAGACACACTGCCCATGGCAACTGTATAGGCAGTTACATGGATATCTACTGTATCTAAGAGTATCTGAGCCACTGCGGCCGCAGCTACCCTCGCTGCTGTCTCCCTTCCAGAGGACCTGCCCCCACCTCTGTGGTCTCGGATCCCATATTTCTTCCAGTAGGTATAGTCACCGTGACCAGGTCTGAATACATTCCTGAGGTGGTCATATGCCTCACTCCTGGCGTCCCTGTTTCTGATAAGCATAGATATGGGTGTGCCAGTGGTCTTGCCCTCAAAGGTACCTGAAAGGATCTCTACCCGATCGGGTTCTCTTCTTGCAGTCTCTCCCAGACTCCCCTTTCCAGGGCGCCTCCTGTCAAGGGCCCCCTGGATGAGCTCCTCGCTTATAGGGAGACAGGGAGGACACCCATCGATCACTACACCCAGGGCAGGACCATGCGACTCCCCCCAGGTGGTGACACGGAAGTACTGTCCAAAGGTATTTCCTGACATCTTTAGCTCATCTCCTCCACCAGATGCTCAGTAATTTCATCTGGTGTCAATCGCCCTGTATCAATGTGTATATGAGAAAATTTTCTGTAAAGGGGTGTCCTGGACCCCAGGACCATCTCTATCTCTTCCTTAAGGGACTTTCCATGCACGAGTGATGGTCGCCTGGAGGCAGTCATGGGATCAGAGGAGATACGCTGGACAATGGTCTCTATATCTGCCCTGAGCCACACCACCAGGGCCTTTTCCATTATCTCTGGCCAGATATCTTTGTGCATTACTGCCCCTCCACCACAGGCTACCACTACGGGCCTGTCTAAAGCAAGGGCCTGCTCCAGTGCCTTATGTTCCCTGTCTCTGAAGGAGGGCCAACCCGCCTTTTTTACTATCTCTTCAATCGTGAGCCCTGTCTCTGACTCAATCCAGTCGTCGAGGTCCCTAAATTCCCAGCCAAGCCTCTCTGACAGACGCCTCCCTATCTCGGTCTTTCCTGTGGCCCTGTAACCTACCAAAAAGATCTTTTTTTTCATTGGGATACCCCTTTATCCCAGATTATGCAGCTTGCAAGTTTGCCGAAGGTGCAAGGCGGAGGGTACGCAGACGTACTATGGTCATTCCAAATTCGGTGAAATTGCGAGCCCCTTGTGGCTTCAAATGCCGAACGTCTCTGCTGTTGGGAACCGTCACCATTTAGGTGAATATTTTTTGACATTATATTAACGATAATCTACTGAAATTATAAAAGGAATCATCTTGTTCGGCATTTGAAGTGCATAATCTGGGTTTATAACTTAGTCATATAACAGCCAGGCCATGCGGGCCTCTCTAAATGCCTTCAGGTCTTCACTCCATATAGACTCTATATCCATTGGGCCTGCCCCGGCCTCTACTGCCTCTCTTATCTTCCTGTCTCCTATAATCAGTTCTGCAGGGAGCCGCTCGAACTCGTATTCATATGGCGGCTCCTTCCAGGCAAAGTCTTCTGCATGTATCTTTTTCACTGCGGTCAACATGGCAAGCGATGTGATATAGGGCCGATATTCATGCCTGTCTGTCACGTGTATCTGAAGGCCCCTGCATCGCATACCGGCCCACTTGTGGAAGGTCGGCTCAAAGGGCTGTTCTCTCAGGACAAAGCCCTTCAGGCCCCAGGTCTCTGCCTCTCTTCTCAGGGCAATGGGATCGAAGAATGGTGCACCAAATACCTCAAAGGGTCTGGTAGTTCCACGTCCTTCTGAACAGTTAGTGCCTTCCCATATGACCTGTCCAGGATATACCCTGGCTGTATCAATGGTAGGTATATTTGGAGAAGGCCATATCCATGGGAGGCCTGTAGAGACAAAGTCCATTCCTCTATCCCATCCCTGCATCTCTACTACATGGAGCTCAAGGTCCAGACCCTGCTCTTCCAGGAAAAACCTGGCAATTTCTCCTATAGTCATCCCATGTCGCATGGGGAGGGCGGCAAGTCCTACAAAGGATCGGCAGGCAGGGTCCAGGAGGTTGCCCTCTACTGCTCTGCCTCCTAAGGGATTTGGACGATCTAATACTGCCACCCCTATACCTGCCCTGGCACATGCCTCCATAACCAGATAGAGGGTCCAGATAAATGTGTATACACGGCAGCCGATGTCTTGGAGGTCTACAATGAGGAGGTCAATCAGAGATAACTGTTCAGGAGAAGGTGCCCTATTTCCCCCGTAAAGGCTAAATACAGGCAGGTTCAAAACTGGATCAAAATCGTCAAAAGACTCTTGCATATTGTCCTGTTTTTCTGCATAGAGGCCGTGTTGAGGGCTGAACAGACACTTTAACTGTCCTGGTAGCCGGGCATCTATCAGATACCTGGAGCATCTCAATCGAGAGTCGACCGAGGCCTGGTTACAGAGGAGCCCTTCTCGTCTCCCTCTGGCCCATGACGGAGGGTCCTTCAGAAATACCTCAAGACCTGTACATACCTTCATTACAGACTTCAATCCTAAAAACCATCGCCCCAGACAATCGAATATATGTAACTGTCCACATCCCTCTGGCCAGGGAAATGTGAACGGTTATGAATATATAATGACTTTATGAAAAATATCAGTTATTGTTATAAAAGAGATCTTGATTTTGTCAAATACACAGTTTGATTTAAAGACCAAAGTGATACACTCTTGCCATATAGAGGTCATTTATGAGGACAATCACCTCTTGATACTCTCAAAGCCTGCCTGTGTCCCTACGGTCCCTGATTCCAGTGGAGATATCTCACTACTAGACTGGGGCAGGATGTATCTGAAAGAGACCAGGGGAAAGCCTGGGAGGGTATTTCTTGGGGTTGTCCATAGACTTGATCGCCCGGTATCAGGAATAGTCTGTTTTGCCATTACCTCAAAGGCCGCTTCTCGTCTCTCTGAGCAACTCAGGACACATATGATGACAAAGACATATTTAGCTATGACTATGGGAAGGCCTCCATCTAGGGGAGGGGTGCTAGAACATATGCTCAAGAAAGACAGGGCCAGAAATATCGTGCGGATATGTGACGAAGATATGGGGGGAAAACTTTCAAGGGCTTCCTGGAGGCTCCTGGGGACACAACACGGCGTCTCTCTCCTGGAATTAAGGCCAACGACAGGTCGTCCGCATCAATTGAGGGTGCAGTGTGCCAGTATGGGATGCCCCCTGTTAGGTGACATCAAATATGGTGCCAGAGATCCCCTACCTGATCTCTCTATAGGTCTCCATGCCTATAGGATAAGGCTCTTACACCCTACTCGTAGCCAGTGGTTGGATCTCTCAAGTCTGCCCCATGAATCTGGGGCCTGGGGCCTCTGCAGAGGACTTATTACATAACTTTTAATAAGGATCTTTATATAAAGATGAAATCTCTTTTTAGCTCAGACATGTTTTGTAAGGTCTTTTCAGCTCAGGATATGACTGTAGAGGTCGCTGGAAATCTCACTAGAGTGACCTGGAACAGGAGGCTCTTAGAGCAGGTAGATGACACTGAAGAGGACCTTTTTTTAGAGGTCTATAAGGGAGAGAAGGAGATACCAGTCCTGGAGAAAAAGGTCTCACACCTCCTCTCTGTAGAGTTCTATCTGGATATCAGTGGCCCAATAGAGTTATGCCTTACCAAAAAGAGACATTTTGGGCTACAGCTCTCTACCAGCGAGCACTATACACCCAGGGTATCACTGATCTCTGAAAATGAGAGGCGTCATCACCTGACATGGATGGATATAGAATGGGAGCAGATACGTACAGAAATAGAGGCCTCGTATGGCCTTGATTATGATAGAGACATAGAAGCCTACTTACATGTAATCAGGTGGCCAGAGCCATCAATGGGGTTTGTAGGAGAGGAATGGCTTCCTGTAGGGCTATCCAACCATGCCATAGTACTTGGTGCCCTAAGGGAGGTCTCTTTCGTGATAGTGGCAAAGGCAGGCCTCCCATCTAGCCACAGTATCCTCAAGACCATATTTAGATTAGAATTCAGGCCGCCTACCACGATCAAGAAATTGGCCTCTCTGGAGGCAGAGATCGTTCGCCCCCTTCCCTTTATGGAGCTAAAGAGGGAGCTATGGGAGGAAGACACAGTACAGCTTAAGGCCTGGTGGAGTATACCTGATGTATATTGGGAAAGAGTTGAAAAGGACCTGCTGTTCCCCAATGGATTGGCCTGGAAAGATGTAGATGTCTGTATCCAACTCAACAGGCTTGGACCTGATGGCATTGAGGTCCAGAGAAAGGGGCAGCCTATAATTCAGGGTACTGATTGGCTCTTTACAGACATCCAGGATGGAGCTACCTACCAGGCTGCCCTGGTAATAAGGCCAAAAGGGGAAGGCAAGAGAGAACTGAGCCCTGCTATCATTGTATCTAATAAGGCCACTATTCCAGCAAAGCCAGACCAGATTGTGTTATTGCCTATTGATGAGACACGCATTTTTGCATACTGGCACCTTGACAGAGAGAGGTTGGTGGAGACCCTTAACAGGATTTCAGGGGGCGATCTCAGTAAGGTAGGTACCTGTATCAGGGTATTCCACGACTGGGCAGGGGCCCTCTATCCACAAATGGACCTGAGGATAGACCTAACTGGCACGGATAACTGGTATCTATCAGTCTTCCCAGACAAGGTCTACAGGGTTCAACTGGTGGCAGTCACAGATAGGGGAGAGGTTGAGCCCTTAACAGATGTATCGAATTCAGCACAGACTGCCAGGACGGTTCCTGGTAACAATCCAGTCTCCTATAGAGAGATTGAGCAGGACTTTGAGCATCCCACTCAGCGCAGGCTTAAGTCTGTCATGGGATCGGCAGAGCACTCAATAGGGCTACATATCCTCCACCTCCATGCCCATTTGCCATACTTCCATAGAAAGGTGAGATATGGCACCTCAGGTATATGGCAACCCATGGGTTTTCCTGAAGAGTGGTTCCATGAGGCGATCAGAGAGACTTATGTCCCTATCATTTTGACCTTTGAGCGCCTGAGATCAGAGGGAGTGGACTTCCGCATCTCCATAGACATATCCCCCACCCTTACAAATATGATGAGGTCTCCCTTACTCCAGAGAGAGTTTCTGAAGTATATGGAGGCCCATATAAGCCTGGCCAGGGCAGAGGTAGATCGTACAGGGCGTGAGGCCCAATACTATCATGAGACTGCACAGATGCACCTCAAGAGATTTCTGGAGGTGAAGGGTTGCTTTTTGAGATATCAGATGGACCTCACCAGGGCATTAAGAGAATTTCAGGACGAGGGATATATAGAGATATCTACCTGTGCAGCCAGTCATGCCTTTCTCCCATTCTATACGGCATATCCTGAATCAATCAGGGGACAGATCCAGACCTCTGTCCTGGACTACAGGGCCACCTTTGGAAGAGATCCTCTGGGTATATGGCTGCCTGAATGTGCATATGTCCCAGGGATAGAGAAATTTGTGGAGGAGGCAGGGCTCCGATATTTCTTTGTAGAGACCCATGCGGTCTTGAGGTCTGACTGCCCTATAGTCTTTGGTACCCATGCACCGGTCTATCTCAAGGGCAGTAACATTGCCGCATTTGCAAGGGATCCTGAGACAGGTAGACAGGTCTGGAGCGGTGAGGAGGGGTATCCTGGTGACCCTGACTATCTGGAGTTTCATATAAGGGGAGGGCCATTGAAGTATAATCGTATTACCACTCGTAAGAGTAACCGCAAGGAACCCTATGTCAGGGAATGGGCGATTAATAAGGCAAGTGTCCATGCCCAACACTATATGGAGTCCAGGAACTTTCGTTTTAGATACATAAAAAATTGGTTCTGGAAGAAGCCCTTAGTGGTAGCGATGTATGACGCAGAGCTCTTTGGCCATCACTGGTATGAGGGTACAGAATTCCTCTATTTTTTACTGAAAAAGATGTACTATAACCAGAATGAGACAGAACTGATTACCCCCAGTGCCTATCTGGCCCGCTATCCCAGAAATCAGGAGGTCTTTATTACTCCCTCGTCCTGGGGAGACAAGGGGACCTTTGACAAGTGGCTTTACGGCTCTGTATCATGGATGTACAGGCATTGCCATGAGGCCATCAGGGAACTGAGGGCCATGGCATCAGACCTCAAGGCCCACAGACATGGCAATCAGGTTGCGTATAGGATAGTCAGACAGGCAGCAAGAGAGGTGCTCCAGGCCATGAACAGCGATATCCCTTTTGTGATCTCAAACGGACATTTCGTTGATCGGATGAAGGAATTCTTCTTCTGGAACCTTGAGCGATTCTGGGTATTGGCAGGCCTCTATTGGGATATGGATGACAACTCTGATCTTACTGAATGCAGACTACAGGGGCTGGAGATGGAAAATCCCATCTTCCCAGAACTCGATCCCTTTGTATTTGTCAGTCCAGAGGTAACTGTTTAGGTCTCTGGCCAGAGGGAGGTCATAATCCTTGACATTCTATGTTCTTCTCTTAATATGGGAGTAACTGTAGCTAATTTTTGGTAGGCCCCTGGCTGATCCATTTTATTGGTATCTTTGGGCGGGTATAGCTCAGTTGGTAGAGCACAAGCTTCCCAAGCTTGGGGTCGCGGGTTCGAATCCCGTTGCCCGCTCCATCCCTTTTTGAGGTTTGTGGTGTCATAATGCCGGGTTGGCTATGGCTGAGACAGGCCCTTACTTCAATTAGTGGAGCTTTTTTGATATTTAGGTAACAGCTATACAAATATCGATTATACTCTGCTAATGAAGTGGGCCAAGCCCACTTTTTTTATGGAATCATATAGGGATAAGGCACAGATAAGAGAGCTGGTGAGGACCTTAGTTGAACCAGTAGTAACACATGCTGGTATGGAATTAATCGATGTGGAATACGGCCCAGGACCTTCTGGATGGGTATTGAGGCTCATTATAGACAGGCCTGGCGGTGTAACAGTCGATGACTGCGCTGATATAGGTCATCTGGTAGGAGACCTCCTTGACGGAAGAGATCCTGTACCAGGTAGATATAGCCTGGAGGTATCTTCTCCAGGGATCAATCGGCCCATTAAAAAGAGAGATGATTTCAGGCGATTTGTTGATCACAGGGTCTTTATAAAGACCAGAGAACTGATAGACGGCCGGAGGAATTATAGAGGCATCTTGCAGGGCATAAAGGGAGACCTTGTACTTGTCTCATCAAAAGAAGGCACTTTCAGTATCCCTTTTGATAAGATAGCCAGGGCACGACTAGATATAATTTAGTTGTGACCGTTTTACATCTATTTTGGCTCTTCAGGCTATAGGATATTAGTCTGAGGACTAATTTGACAATAAGGATCAATTTTTAGATATGGTTTCAGAACTCAAGATGATCATAGATCAGGTAAGCAGAGAAAAGGGACTGGACCGAGATATCCTTGTGGCTGCACTTGAAGAGGCAGTCAAATCAGCAGTCAAAAAACGCTATGGCACCCGTCTGGACCTGGAGGTCAAATTTAATGAGGCACAGGGCGAGATCGAGGTATTCCAGTATCGTACAGTCGTGACAGATGTCCATGACAGAGAGACAGAGATATCTCTGAAAGATGCTAAGGAACTGGACCCTGAAAGTGAGTTAGATGACTGTATTGGCACCAAAATGGATATATCTACCCTTGGTCGAATAGCGGCCCAGTCGGCCAGACAGGTCATTATCCAGAAGATGAAGACTGCAGAGAGGAAGCTGATCTATGAAGAATTTAAAGATCGAAAGGGTGAGGTCATAAATGGTATTATTCAGCGCTATGGACGTGGGAACTTGATAGTCAACCTGGGACGGGCAGAGGCTATACTCCCCTCATCTGAACAGATATCTAGCGAGAGCTACCGCCGAGGTGACAGGATCCGTGCCTACATCATCGATGTGAGGGACTCTCCAAGAGACGCCCAGATTATTCTGTCCAGGACCCATCCAGACTTTCTTGCCAAGCTCTTTGAGATAGAGGTCCCGGAGATCTCTGAAGGTATAGTCAAGATCATGGGAGTGGCCAGAGAACCTGGGAGTAGGTCCAAGATCGCTGTAAGCTCCAGAGATTCTGATGTGGACCCAGTAGGGGCATGTGTAGGTATGCGTGGATCAAGGGTCCAGGCAGTGGTCCAGGAGCTCAGGGGCGAAAAGATAGACATAGTGCCCTGGAATCCAGATCCGGCCAAATATGTCTACAATGCCCTGGCCCCTGCTGAGTGTTCCAGGGTCATAGTAGATGATGCCAACCAGTTGTTAGAGGTCATAGTCCCGGATGACCAGCTCTCTCTTGCTATTGGACGGCAGGGGCAGAATGTGCGTCTGGCTGCCAGGCTCATGGGCTGGAAGATAGACGTAAAGAGTGAGACCCGTTACTCACACTATCAGGACCCCAATTTCAGCACCCTATTGGAGTTGCCTGACATGACAGAAAATCTGGCAGACAAGATCTATGAGTTGGGTGCTACCTCAGTAGACCTCCTTGCCCAGGCCGATCCTGAAGAATTGTGTAAGGGGACAAGTCTGGGTAGAGAGCTGATAACCTCATTGGTAGAAGAGGCCAAAAAGTTCAAGACCCTGGCTGAAAAAAGAGATATAATTGAAGATAGTAAAGATAAAAAGGAGGATCTGGAAGTATAGATGAGTCTTCTGGAATTCAAGGCCAATAGTTTAGTCTCTATAGCCTGACATGAGAGATAACAAAAATACAAAGTGTCTGGATCGTACCTCTTAGAGAAAACGAGTAACTTCTCGATAAGTTCTGGTAACCAGAATGGGAGCCACAACTTACTGAGAGGTTACGAAAATGGGTGGCTCAATTCTGGATTTAGGAAGTATATGGGGCCTGGTAAAAGGCCCTTAGTAAAAGGATTATCTTACTGGGGGATTTAAAGACAGGGATGGCTAAGATCAGAGTCCATGAGTTGGCCAAAGAGTTTGGAATAGCCAGCAAAGAAATGGCGGCCAAGATCAAAAAACTTGGCTACAACATCAAAAATTATATGAGTACTCTAGAAGAATATGAGGCCAGGGATGTCTGCCGTAGGCTTAAGGGAGAGCTGGATAAAAAGGCAAAAGAAGAGGCACCCAAGGTAAAGACTGTGGTACGCCGAAGGCACCGGGTAATTCATCTCAAGAAGATCGTGCCCCCAAAGAAGACACAACCTGAAGAGGTCCCTGTTGAAAGGCCTG